>JAUIKE010000086.1 GCA_030430845.1 Bacteroidia bacterium
CTTTAATTGTCTGTATTATCATTTTTTTGCTGTTTGGCTTTAAGCTTACGATTTTTATATTAAGCTGCCAAACAGCTTTTTTTATATTACGTTTTTTTATCTTGATGCCTATGCGCAAAGCGGCTTTCAGATGAAGCAATATCAACGGCGAAGCGGTGACAGCTTCTAGGGGTTGTGTAAAAAGGCCGAAGGACTTTTTACACAACCCCAAAACATCAGTAACTTATACATTTCAGGCATCAATATTCGGTTGGAAAATCAATTCCAGCGTATCCAGATTTAGGGCGCATAAATGATTGTGCCCAGGCCGGTCATATACACAGCCGTTATCGATATCGATAACCGGAAGGTCTTCAATTTCGATAATGTGTTTGTAAATGCGGGTTTGTGGGATAGGTGTATGTCCATGTACGATCACCCGGTCCTTCAGCCAGGCCCGGTCAATGTCTCCATACCAGTCTCGGATCCAGACCATGGGCGTTTCGTCCTCCAGCGGGTCCGGGCAGTTAAAGTTAAGACCTGCATGCACGAGTATGTAATCCTCTAGGATGAGGCAAATATGCATTTCATCAATAAATTTGATGTATACCTCAGGGATGTCCTCCACAAGCGTCGCATTAAAACTGTTTAAAGTGGTTTCTCCGCCGTTCTTCCACCACATTTGTTCAATATCCCGACTGCTGCTGATCGATTGCAACAGCATCTCCTCGTGATTTCCAAGGGTGCAGTGGATCTTATATCCGAGGTTTTGTAGCTGAATGATCTTATCCAGTACTCCTTTTGAATCCGGCCCCCGATCAATAAAATCTCCTAATAAGTAGAGCTCATCCTCAGGCCTTAAGTCGATCTTGTTTAGCAAGGCACCAAAGGTGCGTGCGCAGCCGTGAATATCAGAAATGGCAAACCTTCTCATGTAATAAATTTACGCCTTTACTCTGTCGGAAAGTATAAATATAATTATTTTGAGTGCTCTGAAGGGAAGGTCCTTTCAAAGAATGACCGGTTTTTAATAATAAAAAATTATGGGTAAAAATATTCCCAATAGCTCACTGGAATGGATAGAAGAACAACAAAACCACAGTTGGCAAATTGAGATTCTCATATCCGGAGGCTTGATCTTTACTCTTTACCAATTACCGCTACAGATCAAGCGTCTGTTTCTGCTGGTGTATGCTAATACTATGATCAGTGACAATGCTATTGCCTTGCTGATCGGAGCATACTTCATTACCCAGACTCTGCTGATCGGGTTTTCCGTTAACCTCCTCCTGCGGGCCATTTGGGTCGCCTACCTGGGCATTAATTTTTCATTTCCGAGCCAGGCTAATGAAGAAGACCCTAAAGCTGGAAAACCGGAGAGGGACGGATTATTAGGTAGGATTATCTCTTTGGAGAGGTATAGCAGCCTTTCTTATTCGATTGCCATCATTAGCGCTTTGATGGCGGTAGGGATGCTGATCGTGTCTATGATCATAGTACCGTTTTCTGTAAGGCTCCTGCCTCAGGGAGCTTTTCAAAACGGCACTTTTTTTATGGGGTACATCGTCCTGTATATTTTTTTATTCTTCAGTATCATGAACGGTAAACTGCCCGCCTTTGGGGAAAAACGGGAATGGATAAAACAGCCTTATAAAATAGTAGCTGCTTTCTTTTCTTTTATTTCCCTCTACTTTATTTATAACAAAGGTTGGCAAACACTTACTTCCAATGTAAAAAGGTGGAAAATCTATTTGTTGCAATTCTCCTATTTGTTGTTGGCCATCTTGTTGTCCCTTAATCAGATCGGTGGTTTTTATTCCTTGTTGTCTGACTGGAGTTTCACCCCCCTGGATGAACGGGAAAATCTCGAATTGAATGTCTGGCAGAAAGCCAAATACTTGTCCTATGAGAATATGCTAAACGATGACAATCTGATCTTCAAGGCGTGTATACAGAAAGAGTTTATTAAAGAAAGCCACATCAAGCTCTTTATAGTTTATTGGGTAGATTTTGACCCGTCTCTCAACCATCATTTTAAAACCGAAAGCTTTGTCAAAAATGGAGGATTTAATAGCTTAGAGGAGCTGTATGCGAATGATTCTATTTACAGTAATTGTATCGACCAATTATTTGACATATCAATCGACAAAATGGGCAGGGTCGAGGGCCTGCAGTGGTTCAGCCACAAACATCCTCTGACCAAAGAAGAAGGCTTTTTGACCTTTATCCCGACGGACTCTGTGCCGGGCGGTTTGCATAAATTGGAAATTATTTTTAATAACTATTACCCTCCTTCCGATACAACCTATCAAAGAGTGTGGGATATTATACCTTTTATAAAAGAGTAACTTATGGAACTACCAAAATCTATAGCTGTTCAGGACATCACATCTTTTGATCCTCCCAAACGCAAATTAATGGGGCCGGGGCCCTCCGATATTCACCCCAGGATATCAGCCGCCTTATCGCGACACTGCATCGGCCACCTGGACCCCGAATTCGTGAAGGTCATGGATGAAATTAAATTAATGACCCAATATGTCTATCAGACTACTAACCAACTGACCATGGTGGTTTCCGCTCCAGGTTCTGCCGGGATGGAAGCCTGTTTTGTGAATCTGGTAGAACCGGGTGACAAAGCGATTGTCTGTATCAATGGCGTATTCGGCGGACGTATGAAAGAAAATGTAGAGCGTTGTGGAGGTACAGCGATAGTAGTGGAGGACGAATGGGGCAAGCCCGTTGACCCGAATAAGGTAGAAGAGGCGCTTAAGGCGCATCCCGACGCCCAGGTACTGGCTTTCGTGCATGCCGAAACCTCCACAGGCGTTCGCTCGGATGCAGAAGTACTTTGCCAACTAGCGAAGCAGTATGGATGCCTGAGCATTGTCGATACGGTAACTTCCCTGGCCGGGATCCCGGTTTTGGTGGATGATTGGGGCATGGATGCGGTGTATTCCGGCAGCCAAAAGTGCCTGTCGTGTACGCCGGGCCTGTCACCCGTTACCTTTAGCAAAAGGGCGGTTAAGAAGATAAAAAATAGAGCAACCAAGGTTCAAAGCTGGTTCCTGGATATGAATCTGGTCATGAACTACTGGGGTACCGCAGGCACCAAACGTGCCTACCACCATACGGCCCCGGTTAACGCACTTTACGCCATGCACGAAGCCTTACTCATGGTGCAGGAAGAGGGACTGGATGACCGCTGGGAACGCCATCATAAGCATCATCTGGCACTAAAAGAAGGATTAGAAGAACTGGGCTTCCGCTACTTAGTGGATGAAGAATATCGCTTGCCGCAGTTGAATGCCGTATTCTTGCCCGAGGGACTGGATGAAGCCAACATTCGCAAACAACTCCTCGAAGATCATATGCTCGAAGTAGGAGGCGGCCTGGGTGCCTTTGCCGGCAAGATCTGGCGGATCGGATTGATGGGCTATAGTGCACGGGAGGAGAATGTGGAATATTGTTTGGGGGCATTGAGGGAAGTGATATGACCAGCCGACAACCACATATCTTCCTGCAATTTGATCAGGTGATCGCCGCGGAAAGCCTGCGCCACAGCGGAGTAAGCCCGGAGCCCTTTTCCTCTTTGAATTTAGGCTTGTATACTGATGACAAACCGGAGCATGTTGAGGAGAATCGCCGACGCTTTTTTCATAACCTGGGCCTCGTAGAAAAAGAGGTTGCGGGTGCTCACCAGGTACACAAGGATGAAGTGAAGGTCGTTGAAAATCCTGGTCAGTACGAAGGCTTTGACGCGCTTATCACGGATAAGCCCAATATATTTTTGACCATAACAGTAGCCGACTGCATTCCTATATTGATTTACGATGCAGACAAACAAGTATTGGGGGCTGCCCATTCAGGCTGGAAAGGCAGTGTGGCAGAAATTGGTCGCAAAACGATTGAGGCGATGCAAAAAAATTATGGTACCCGCCCAAGGTCTTGTTTTGTGTACATCGGCACGTCCATCGATTATGATTCTTTCGAAGTGGATAATGATGTGGCGATGTATTTTGATCAAACCTTCAAGCGCTGGGATGAGGAAAAACAGAAATTTTTCGTCGACCTGAAGAAATTTAATAAATACTACCTGGAAAAAATGGGTGTACCTATTCATCAAATTGAAGTGTCTCCATTTTCTACGGTAAAAAACAATGAGGATTATTTTTCCTATAGGAAGGAGAATGGGAAGACGGGCAGGGCTTTAGGTTTGATTGGAATGAGGGGGTAAGGCTTTTTTGATATTGAGGTACAGTTGAAAAACGATGAAAATATAGTAGGGACAGTTGGTGTGCCTACCACATTTTGGTCAAAAGTAGGGCTTAATACCTGAAGGTAATTTGTATCTGATCAAAGTTGTTGAAGAACCTTTTTCAATTCCTGCTCTCCTGTCTGATGGGCCTGAAAGGCTTTTTGGTATATTGAGGGGAGGGGAGACGTCTGACCACTTTTTATTTTATTTTCTATCTGAATGAGCAGCTCTTTTAAATCAAGCAATCCCATATATTCAGCCTGGGGCTTCAGAGAATGGGCATTGATGGCCAGATCCTTCCAGTTCTTTTCCTCCACATTTCTATTCATCCGGGCAAAGGTTTCGGGCGCTATTTTCAAATACATGGAGATGTACCTTTTCATTTTGGAGGTATTCCCCTTCGTGAATTTTTGTAAAAACGATAGATTGGCCATAGTTATACGTTTGCTTTGATGAGCTCATTGATTTCTTCAAAGGCGTCTTTCCCTTTGATCACATAATGCATGGCCCCGTAGCCGATCGTCTGCGCGGCTGTGCCATAACTCTTCTGGCTGGACAGCATGATGACGGGCAGGGCTTTGTTCCTGGATTTGATCTCCTTGAGGATGTCAATGCCGTTGGCCGCATCTTTCTCCTTTGAGTTGAGGTAATAATCCAATACAACCAGATTAGGCTGTTCGTCCAGGCATTTCAGGCAGGCCTCGCCGGTGGGGAAAGACAGAATATTCAGGCTTTGATTGTGATCCCGAAGGTAATCTGAAAGCATTTCGGTGAGCAAGGGCTCGTCATCTACGATGAAGATTTTGGGTGTTCGTGTAGACATTTTCTGTTTTGTTTTATGATGGAAAACGAACTTTATCCGTCAAATCTGTGTCGACCTGTGTCAAAAATAAGACTGCTCAAACCCCATTTGCAAGAACGGCTTATCAAGCGGTCAGCCCACTTATCAAATGGCCTGTTTTTGTAGTTGATGGATCTTGGATAACAACTCCTCCGTATCAAAAGGCTTGCCGATAAAGTCATCCATACCTGCCTCATAGCAACGGTCTACTTCATCTTTCAGCACATTGGCGGTCATGGCGATGATGGGAATACCGGCCTTCCCATTTTGCAGTAAGCGGATTTTTTCTGTAGCCTCATAACCATTCATGGTCGGCATCTGGACGTCCATAAGAACAACATCAAAATCGCCGACCCTCAATTTCTCTACAGCAATGGCGCCATTTTCCGCTACCTCCACCTGTACTTCTTCTATGGCATCCTCTAATTCTTCCCGGGCCACCAGGGCGTTGAAATCATTGTCTTCCACCAGTAGAACACGAATACCCTTCAAAGCAGCCGACTGGCTAATGTTACCGGGAGCTGTTCCTGAAGCAGGCTCCGTCACCTTTGTCATTGATTTTTCATACGGAATGGTAAAATAAAACTGGCTGCCTTTCTTTTTTTCGCTTTCGGCCCATATTTCACCTCCATGAAGTTCTACCAGTTTTTTTGAAATACTCAGTCCCAGGCCCGTCCCACCGAATTTTCGACTGGTATCGGTATAAGCCTGCTCAAAAGATTGGAAGATCTTTTCGAGACGGTCGGGATCAATACCGACGCCGGTGTCAGAAACACTAAACTTCAACAGAGTCAAATGCTCAGATAAATCTTCTTCCCTTATCTGGACGGTCACCATGCCTTTTTCCGTAAACTTAATAGCATTACCTACTAGGTTGAGCAAGATCTGGCGCAGGCGGTTAGGGTCTCCTTTAATTGGTGAGATCTCTTCCGGAATGCTGGTTTTTAGCTCGAGCCCTTTCTCTTCGGCTTTAAATTGCATAATGGTCTGAACATCTTTTATGACCTCCTGGATAGAAAATGGTACCTGCTCCAGTTCAATTTTGCCTGCTTCGATCTTCGACAAATCGAGAATGTCGTTGATAATTACCAACAAAGAATCCGATGATTGTTTGATCCCTTGGAGGTACTCAGTCTGCTCTTGCTTAGGTTCACGCCGAAGGAGGATGTCCGTCATACCCTTAATCGCATTCATAGGCGTACGGATCTCATGGCTCATATTGGCCAGGAATTGGTGTTTAGCTCTTTCGGAGGCCTTAGCTTTTTCTTTTTCGGCTTCAATAATTTTATTTTTTTCTTTCAAAGCCGCCTGGGTTTTTCGGATAAAATGGAGACGGGAAAATAAACCAATAGCCATCAACAAGGCCACAATACCTATCCCGATCCCTATGTTGCGATTGGCTTTTTGTCGATTGAGTTCCTCCTGGAAAGCCAGTTCGCTTTCTAGTTGTTGCTGGGCAATGAGAAGACTATCGGCCAGGCGCTTTTTTTCAAACTGGTTTTCCAGGTCCAGGCGGGTCACTTCCTGGCTATTTCTCAATACGGTAATAGTATCCCGAATGCTGACATATTTTTTGTAGTATTCTAAAGCGGCCTGATGATCGCCGAGGGCTTCTTTAGCTTGGGATAATATCTGATAGGATCTTTGTGTACCGAGTAAATTACCTTTCACCAATTCAATACTTGTTTGAGCAGCCTCAATGGCTTTTGAATATTGACCTAAACTCAGATAGGTATTTCCCAATTCTTCATGAAAAAAGCCACGTTCAATTATGACTAGAGAACTCAAAGGAGAATTTTCGTTTTCACCGAGTTCCAGCAAAGCATGAAGCGCTCTTTGGTGTTGGCCGATTTGATTATCTATTCCTGCTTTTATGATTTTTGCCTTCAAAAGACAGGGGGCACATTCTTCCTTATTATCCATTATCTGAATAGCCGAATCAAGATAAGTAGTCGCTTTTTGAATGTCCTGTTGAGCGAGAAATATTCGGGCCAATTGTGAATAAGAGTTGCCTAAAGCCAAAGGAACGTTTCGCTCTTTGTTCAAACTAAGGCTTTTTTGAAGAAATTTTTCTGACTCTTCGAGGCTGTTAATATGTCGCAGAATGATTCCTTTGTAGGTTAGGGCACTTGAATAAGGTGCGTCTCTTAGGTTCAGTTCTTCCGAGAGGTCAATTACTTTTTGATACAAGGAAAGGGCTTCCGGAAATTTGGAGCTCAAAAAAAATACATCACCCAATCGGTTAACAGTTCCACGAAGTTCCGGTCCGAAACTTTTCGTATTGATTCCTCCAATGAATTGCTGAAGAACCTCCTCGTCCAACTTTAAGTAGTCACTACTACTGCCGGATAACATAAACCATGACCAGAGCGCGCTTGTATAATCCTGAAGTTCAAGGGATTTATGCAAGGCTTCTTTGGCCCTTTCTATTCCCTTTTCTATTTCACCCATAACCCCCAACTTAGCGGCATCCATCATCAAAAATTTCCCCAATAAATGAGTTTGACCGGTTTCTTCGATCAAAGCGAATGCTTCTTCCGACTCCATAGCCCAACGAAATATTTCCGGATTGCCCCGCTCATCTTTAAAGGGGGTAAAGCGCTGATTGAAGGCCTCCAATCTGACCACTGGATGATTAGTGGTGTCCGACCAGATGGCGTAGAGAGAGTCGGCATGGGCATCCCCGGACTGTGCATTAGCTTGGATGCTGTAGATAAACAGGGAGCACAGGAGGTATGCTATTGTTAGGAGCGAATAATTTCTCATATTACTTAAGAATCTTTTGGTAACTTCTTTCCTAGCTGCGAACATTGAAAACAGAATTATCACCGCTAAGTCGCAAAGAGTACGCAAAGCCTTGGCGCCTTCTTAGCGACCTTGGCGGTGAGAATATTTCAGGTGTTTTTATATTCAATGTTCGGGTCCGCAAAGAGAAGTTACAACAAGTTTAGTCATAATGGAAGTCAAAAAGCAAGAGGTACTTATCCAGCGGTCACTGGAATTATCAAGTGGCCGTTTTTTTTCCGGGAAATGATGTTTTTTTGTAAAAAAAAGTAATCATGCACATTAAGCTGGACCGACTCGATCAATTATGCGGGAAGAATAAGGTCAAAAAGCACCAATTCCTGCTGCAGTTCCTCGAATTGGTGCCTCCTGTACTTGAGCAGGTCAAGGTGGGACTTAAAAACAGAGACCGGGAAAAAGTGAGAAAAGGTATTCACTTCCTGGCCCCTCAACTGAGTTTTTTCGGCATATCCGATTTTACCCTTATTTTAGGACAATTGGACGCCCAACCGCCGGCCTCCCTGGAAAAGTTAAAAGGGACGATTGAACAGTCTCTGTTGAAAATAAACAAAGCCATGGCAGAGGTTCGGCAAATGATTTGAAAGCAAACGCCTAATACCGAATAATGAAAATAAAAAGCCTCATCATAGACGATAACCCCTTCATCATTGATTTGCTGACGGAACAACTTCGGCAGAAACATCCGACGGTCGAAGTACTAGCAACTGCCTTGAGTGGGAAGGAAGGTTTAGGAAAAATCAGGGACCTACAGCCGGATCTGATATTTCTAGACGTGGAGTTACCTGATATGACCGGCTTTGAGATGCTGGCCCAATTACAAGACATCACTTTCCAAACCATTTTCATTACTTCTTTCAGCCATTACGCCATCAAAGCCATTCGCTTTAATGCCCTGGATTATTTGGTCAAACCCATTGATCAAAAAGAACTTACCCAGGCCCTGAAAAGATTTCAGTCTTCCCATTCATCTTTTAATCCTCAGCAGGTTCGGGTAGCTTTACAAAATCTGAAAACGGAAAAACCGGCGGACCAGACTTTGTATCTGCCCACGCAGGACGGCGGCCTGAATTTGGTGTTGAAAAACATCGTTCGAATTGAAGGGGAACGAAACTACAGCTACATTTTCTTAAAAAATAACTCCAGAAAATTGTCCTCCAAAACACTCGGTTACTTTGAAGAACTTTTGTCTGATAAGGGTTTCTGTAGATGTCACCGCTCTCATTTAGTGAATGGGGATCATGTGAAAATGTTCCAAAAAGAGGGGATGTTACTGTTGAGCGATAATGGTATCATTCCTGTTTCACGAAGAAAAAAACAAGAAGTAAAGAAGTGGATGAAGGAGCGCCGGTAGGCGCTCCTTATCCTAGATTCACATATGCTCCTGCATCTCCTTCTGATGATTCCACAGCTCCTGGAAAGCAGGGCTGTTTTCGAGCAATTCCTCAAAACTACCTTCATCCACTACCCGGCCCTGATCCATCACATACACATAATCAAACAAACGCAACAGGTGCAGGCGGTGTAAGGAAGAGATCACCACTTTATTTTTAAACTCCCGGAACAGGCGCTTATAGATGATCAATTCCGTTTTGGGATCCACACTACTGGTTGGCTCATCTAGTAATACGATATCACTTTCCTTAGCGGCCAGAACGCCTCGTGCCAGCGCCAGACGCTGTTTTTGACCACCGGAAAGGTTGACGCCCCTTTCTTTGATGTCCGTATCCAGTCCGTCCGGTAACTGCCGAACCACCTCCTCGAACTGTACGATCTTGCAAATGCGTTCCAGCTCAGCTTGCTCAGAAGGCAGGCCAAGGTTAATGTTATACGCAATGGTACTTTCAAAAATCTCAGGCTCCTGAGGGAATAGCGTCACATGATTACTGATGATGGACAAGTCCTCAAAGCTCTGCTTATCTACACTCAATTGTACGCCATCCTGCGCCTGGTACAAGCCTCTCAATAAGGCTAGCAGAGTACTTTTGCCACTGCCACTTTCTCCCACCAGGGCAATTTTTTGGCCCTTTCGGAAATTGATGTTCAGGTTGATCAAACCGCGCACATGGCCCTCTTCCTGTTCGTCAGATTCATGAGAAAAGTTGAGCTGACTAACCTTCATTGCTGTCCAGTCTGATGGCAATTCAAAAGTGCTTTCCGGCAGATGCTGCTGCTCGTATGCCTCAGCAATGTTGAAAGCCGTTTGTACGTCTGTATTAAATTGAACGATCTGGTTGTACTGCCACGCAAAGTTGTGAAACACACTTGTAAATCGCTGCACATAACTCATCAGGGTCACCAGTCCACCGATTAGGAAAAGCTCACCGGGTACGTAATTCTGGTATACATAACCGATCAGGATACTAACGTAGATGATCGATATACAAAAATCAACCGTGAACCACTTCCATTCGTTAACGACTACCTTCTTTTTGAAGGGAGGAAAAACCTCTCTGATCTTTTTCAGCAGACCCTTTTCCATCCTCCCCTCCAATCGCAGGGTAATCACCGTAATAATGTTCGATAGACTATCAAAAAGGGTAGAGGCTACTACGTGCTCTCGCTCGTTCGTCTCTCTGTGTGCGGCAATGAAAGGCCGGTCGAAGCGGTTGATGACCCACAGTATGAAGGCCCCCATAACTACCGCCATAATGCCGAAAAATGGTGCGAAATACACCATAGCGGCCAGAGAAAACAAGAACTTCATGATCGTATGAAAATACATGAAGCCATTCTCGAAGAACTCTTTCAGTGCGTCGTAGGCTTTTTTCATACGGTTGATGGTCGAACCGCTGTGGTTGTCCTGATGCCATCTAGTGGGCAAGTGCAGGGCCTTATGGTAAAGTTCCTGCAAAAAGTTCTGACTCAGATTAAAGGCCAGCTGTCTTTCTTTGACCCGTGCAAAACCGTGGAAAACCCAGTCTAAAAACCAGAGTATGAGGTACGCCAGTGCATACTTCCAGGTCGACTCGATGATGGCGCTACCCTTACGCTGCAACTCATTGATGAACCAACCCCAAATGATTGGGTTAACTGCATCAAACAAATTGCTGATCGCAAACATGGAGTAGATCTGGGCGTACTGGCGCCGTTCATCCTTTGCGTACTTCCAGGCCGTACGCATCATGGACACATAGGGATTTTTCCCTATTTTAATTTTGCCAAACATAAGTTGGATTTTGGAAACGAACAATCGGATTAAATGGCTCAATAAGTCTGTGAGTGCTGTTAAAAGGACATAGTACTCCAGTTAACATTCGCTGTCTTAATAGCGCTGTAGTAGAAAAAAAACTGTAATGGGAATTGGAAAAAACAGATGGAAAAAATTGAATGTTTAACTCAATCCTCCAGAGTACTTATCTTTTCATGATAATATGGTATTGATGCTATGTAAAAACCCATTGAAATTTGAAATCGTTCCATTGAATAGTAAAAAAACTAGGATTCCTTTCTGACCACTGATTTTTTATAAAAACTAATTAAAGCTGTCCTCAGATTTAGGCTGAGCTGCTGTTTTATTTTGTTCAATTCGGCTATTGGCTTCTTCTCATTCAACCAGACTTTTACGGAATCTACATTCAAGGCGGCCAGGGATATTACTACAATGAAGAGCAATGCTCCTAGGATGGTATTTAAGGGCGTGAGGGTTTTGGCCCAAAAGGTTGAGAGCCCCAGCCCAAACCAGCTTCCATACAGCACAATGAAATGAATGATGTAGATATTGAGCGTACTGGTCCCGATTTCATTAAACAGGGAGAAACGGGACAGCAGTTTTTCCAAAAATATGAAGCCGGAAATGAAAAGCAAGACGTGTCCCAGCCGGATGAACAAATAGTTGTTATATGCCACTTGCTTGAACACCATAAGGTCCGTGCTAAAGTGCAACTGCATGAATAACCAGGAAGATTTCTGCATCAGGAAAAATCCTAGGGTAGCCAATATAATAGGAAGGATTTTGACCCCCCAAAACTGCCAATGAATACTTTTTACATATACGGTACCCAGAAAGCCTCCCATTAACGTATAGCCAATCCAGGGGAAGGGCGTAAAAACGGAGCCGTTTTTTCTTGTGAGGTAATTACTTATTCCGAGCGGCAGATCCTCGTAGCTGAAGGACATATAAATGGGCTCCAGCAAAAAAATCAGGATACTACTGCTCAGCAAAGCAGCCTGAAAGGTAATTGGAGGTGCTTTTTTACTCAACCAATACAAGCCGCTCAGCACGATCATACCTATTCCAATACAGTGCAGCACATCGATTTTCCAAAATTCCCGATAGATCTGCCCGACCATCATGCCGAAGAAATTAGCTCGCAGCAGGTACCCCCAGAAGATGAGGTAAAACCCTCTCCTAAAAGCTTTTTTTATCCGGGCATCCCGATAGTCGGGATCTTCTTTGCGAAAGATCAGATAGATCAGCACCAGTCCGGTTACAGTAAAAAATATCGGCGCTGTGAAGCCTTTACAGAATAGCCAGGTTTCATAAAGCGGATGCCCATCCACCCGATAAACCGGATCGATTAGGGTGTCAATGAAATGACCTTGCAGCATCATCAGGATGGCATAGGCTCGCAAGGAGTCAATATGATGAAGTCTACCCAGGGCAGCCCTGGGAGATGGAATAGTTGTCATGTTTGTGTTTCAGCCAAAGGGTCGGTGGGGACCGCTTTCTTGTTAAAAAGTGTTAAAATTCTTTCCTATCAACACGAATGTAACGCTATTGGTTCCAAAATCGTGTGTAGGGGCTACACTTTTTTTGGGGTGTAATGACTTGATTTTCAGTGGGGTGAAGTCTAGGATTGCTGGATCGGAAGAATCTTGTGTTAGTCACCTGGTGACTCCAAGTCACCAGGTGACTAACACAAGATTTGCAAAATTTTATTTGGAATCAAGAAAGTGTCCGCTTTTGTCCGATAATGGCAGGTTTTGAAAGGTTTTTTCTGGCAGTAGCTCCCTACCTCTTCACAAACCGCTTAACCGTCACCCTTCCCTGCCTGTTCAGGCGGATGAAGTACGGGCCGGAAGGTAAACTCGAAACATCCAGGCTCTGGCGAAAAGCCTCCGTCTCCGCATTCAGCGTTTTCAGTACCTGGCCGCTCAGGTTGAGGATCTGCAGAGAACTGCCTGCTTCGAAGGCTTTGTTGGTATGTATCATCAGCTGGTCGGTGGCCAGCGTAGGCGATACCTGCCAGCTGATCAGGTGAGCATCGTATTCAACGCTGATAATGCGGTAATAAGTGGGCGTGCCGTCGAAATCTACCTGCTTCAGTCGATAATAATTGGTCCCCCAGATGGGCGCTTGGTCACGGAAAGAATATTCTTGTGGTACCTGCGTGTTCCCGGCTCCCAGCACCCGGCCGATCTCATAGAAGTCTACGCCATCTTCGCTGCGCTCGACGGCCATGTAGTCGTTGTTGATCTCGGTTTGGGTTCGCCAATTTAAAACGACTTCCTCTTCTTTAGCTGTAGCAGTAAAGGAAAGCAGCTCAATGGGGAGCAGAGTGGTGGTATTGATGTTGCTGCCCACCGTCCAGGCGCACTTTTCGCCGGTCGCCATGATGAGGAAATTGTAGTTGGTGTTTTGCTCCAGGCCGGAAATGGTAACGGAATTTCCACTGCCTTTATAAACAAAGTAATCCACCTCATCAGCTCCAAGCGTGAAAAAGGTTTGCGTGAACACCTCATTGAGGTCGCTTCGGGTAGCCCAATTGCTGCTGGCATTGAAATCGCCGGCCTCATACAAGCCCTGCAAGTTGCTAACGAGGAGGTCGGCAGCAGGTGCCACTCCTTCTCTTCCCACCACGAAAAAGGTCTCGGCACAATCGCCGCTGCCGTCTTCCATCCAGTTGAGATCAAGGGTTACATCCTCAACATTGGCAGTAGCGAAGCTGGTAATGTTGGTGAGACTACAAAAGGAAGTTGTTACCGGAGTGAAGGTCACTTCATCAAATGCAATATTATCGGTGGCTGAACCTGAACCTGAGATACGGAGAAACATGGACGATCCGGAAGTTAGCTCTCCAAAGCATAAAATCCCAGCATCAAAAGTGAAATTCAGCCAAAAGACATTTTCCGGAACGAAGGAAGGAATCGTCAGCGTATTGCCAAATTGGGTCCAGGGCCCCCCGGGGTTGGTTGCATACTCCAGTGTATAAACCTGATCGTCCTCATCAAGATTTCGAAAATTAATTGAAAAACTAATATCCAAACTGTAAATGGAGGTGCCGGGTATATCATTGTCAATCTGAAGCACTATACTCCAGTCTCCTGTTGGACTAACAGCTAACCAATTGTCAGAACCATCAATAACCGCAAACAGTGCATCGCTAGGAGATGGGATAAAAAAATCAGAAGGAATACTACCCCCCATTGTATTACTAAGACCTGTAATTGTTACACCATCAGAGTCTAATTGCCCAGGAGTAGGACTCGATGCCAGACCTAGACCGAGAAAAGCTCCGTTGTTTATGCCCATTACCGTATTCGTAAAATCTACGGTTACAGCTGAGGTGGTTGTGAAACTAAGCTGAGCATTTAATGCCGTGCTGGATAGCATCCAAGTCATCATTCCCGCAAGGATGAGTTGTACATTTGTTTTCATGTGAGGTTATTATTGAGTGTTAATAAATCAAGCTGCTTTCTACAGGCAAAAACCCGAGAAAGAAATTAAAAAACTTCCTAAGTGGCGTAAAAAGGGTAAAAGGCTTAGTGGAATTTAGTGTATTCTTTAAAGGTGGTGGGGAAAGGATAGTGGCTTAAAGATAAAATAAGTTTATAAAAAAATAAAAAATAAAAGAAGCGGCCGATCATTCGGCCCCTTCCTGCTGTAGCTTTTTTAAATTCGCCAATAATGGAGCGAGCTTATCATCAAATTTCTCCAAATGCTTTTTTACGCCTACCCCAAATAAAAAGGCCATAATCAAACTGAGCCCGATATGAATGCCAAGCCTACCTAATAAAGGTAAGTCCATCAATTCTAGAATATCAATATACCCGACATTTATCCCAAGAATGAGCAAAAAGGCATAGACCGGCATCGATCGGGTTGTGATCGCTCGTCTTTTTTGTATGAAATCAATGCTGGCATTTAAAAAATCCTGATTAGATAGTTCAAAGCGGCTTCCGTTGTTACTAAGCTTATTTTTCCACATCATATCCAGCAAAAAGCCCATGGCACCGAAAACCAGGAAGACCCCGATCACGTAAAAGGGAGAATGGAGTATCCAAAAGGTGGCACTTAGGAATAAAAAAGTGCAAGTGAAGGAAATCATCATGCTTCTTCGTTCGCGCCTGACTTTCCGGTGAAATTCCTGAATGCCCGAAAGGGTTTGCTCCGGATCGGGGAGGGGGCTATCAGAAGCTTGCCCCTGCCACAGTCGTTGAAGATCATCCAATTCGTTCATGATACCTTTATTTTTTTTCTTAAATGTTTTTTAATACGGCTGATCCTCACGCCTACATGGCTGACCGTCAACCCACTAACCTCTGCGATTTCCTTGTAACTAAAACCTTCCAACATCATGGTGATGACGATCCGGTCCATTTCGCTTAAAGAGGAAATGAGCTGGAGCAATTCATTCAGCTGTCTGTTTCGTTGTTCTTGTTGCTCCTTCTCCGAAAAAGGGACCTCAGCCCGTCCAATGGCTTCTTTGCCCAGCGTGGCTTCAACAGATTGCCGCCGGCTCTTTCTTTTTGTATACAATAAAGCAGTATTGGTGCCTATGCGGTAGATCCAGGTGCTGACCTTCGATTGTCCCCGGAACGACTCCAAATTGTTCCAGACCTTGAGGAATATTTCCTGAAACAGATCTTCCGCTTCCTGGCCTTTGCCGAGAAAACCCCGGCAAAGACGAAAGATCAGCTCTTTGTTGTCTCGGTAGATTTGGTTGAAAAGCGCTGTTTTTTCCGCCTCACTCATTTTAGGAAAGTATTGACATGTTTCATAAACCAATCAAATTCGTCGAGCATAATAAAATGCATGGCTGTGTCGGCCATGATAAGTTTATAGTCATTAACTCTGGCATACTGCTGCTGGAAGGTGCTCTCTACCATTTCTCTGGTCAGGCCATAGTTTTTTCCGGCATACCAGGAACCAAATACCATTATGGGACAGCGGACCTTGGCCGCTTCTGCCCGCAGGTCAGTGGTCATCAGTTCATACATGGCCTGAGCCACCGTCGGCCGGTCGGACTTAATGGACCACTTTATGATCCGCTCAATATCGACTTCATTAGAGGCCATACGCTGCATGCCGAGTTTTTGCTGTTGCTCAAAAACTTCATCGGTTTGGTTTTTCATCATGGTTTTCATCATCTCCGCCTGAGGTTTAGCCTGCTCTTCGGTAATGTTAGGGTTGATCGAGGCCGTGAAAAAAGGGTAGGAATCGACGATGACAATTTTTTTAAGCAGCCCCGGGGCCTCCGCAGCAATGGACAAGGCGGTGAACCCTCCCAGGCTATGGCCTATAATGGTGGGTTTTTTTAATCCCTCTTTTTTGATATAAGCGATAAGGCCTTCTTTTATTTTCGGTAAAAAACTGGTGTCCGACCCAGGAAATGCTTTCGTACCTCCAAATCCGGCCAGTGTAAAGATATGGCATTCATATTGGTCGGATAACTTTGCTACGGTAGCATCCCAAACCTCGCCTGAGCAGGCTAGTCCGGGAATGAGCAGAATGGCCGGTCCTTTGCCCCGAACCTTTACGTCAAATACCTTTTCAGGAATTGGTTGTGCATTTAAATGGAAAAACAACATAAATCCGCCTACTAAACCGATCAAATGCTTCATGATTATTTTTTTTGATTCAATAATTTTACCCATTAGATCATGCTGTTTTGTTTTTATTACAGTTTTTTTAAAAAATCCATCTAAGTTTTTCAGCAATTTATCCTTCCTTTTCCAACTTTCGTAGATCCCTGGGCTCTCTGACTAGGGGCTTTTGAAGGTCGTAAGCATCTAGGTGTATGAACCGAAGCACCTAAATTGTTAATAGACCAAACAATCTACATCATGAAAAAAGGGATTCTGCTAGTTGCTTTATTTTTAATGCTTTCAAAGGCTTCGTATGCCCAGTTCCATGTACAGGGGATCGTAAATGGTCCGGATAAAGAAGCATTAGAGTTTGCCAATGTTATATTATTGAGCCTCCCGGATAGTAATATGGTCAAAGTAGAGACGACTGATCCACAAGGGTTTTTTAATATCCTTACGGAAAAAAAAGGGACTTACGCTTTGAAGGTGATGCTGCTCGGATATGAGGATTATATATCCAAGCAGTTCGATTTGGACGATGGCCGTACTTCACAAACGATAGATTGCGAAATGCAGTCGGAAGCTCAAATGCTTCAAACAGTAGAGGTAAAGGCGAAAGTCCCTTTGCTGGAGCAGCGCTCTGACCGCCTGGTCGTTAATGTTGAGCAAAGCCTGACCGCACTTAACGGTAACCTCATGGATGTACTACGAAAAGTTCCGGGAATGCTGATTATCAACGATCAGATCAGCCTGGCCGGGCAGTCCAGTGTCACCATCCTGATCAATGGAAGAACTACTAAATACATGGACATCACGGCCTTCCTGAAGGAAATGCCTGCCGATAACATCGCAAAGATCGAGGTCATCCACCAGCCGGGCGCTGAGTTCGAGGCTTCCGGTACCGGCCCGGTGATCAACATCGTTCTCAAACAGAATAAATTGTACGGTACCAATGGTAGTGTTCGCTTGGGATTGGGAAAAGGTAGCTTCTGGAGGTATAATGGTAGTGTTAGCCTAAACCACCGCCAAGGAAACCTTAACCTCTACGGGAGCGCCGGCTATAGCCATAATGCCTGGCAGGAATGGCTCGACCTGGATCGCTACATCGAAGATGATGTGTACTCTCAGTCGACGGCCAAACCTTCCAAGCCGCATACTAAAAGAGGGAATGTCGGCTTAGACTGGTACCTGGATGACCGACACACGATCGGCCTTTCCGCCAATGGACTGCACAGCGTCAATGATCGCACCAATGTCAATACAACCAATATTTTTTATGGGGATCAAAGTCCTACCACTACTCTGGTGACCGATAATATTTTTGATCGTACCTGGTGGTATGTGTCTTCTAACGCTTATTACAGTTTTAAGATCGATACCCTGGGGCAAAAACTGGACCTGGACGCCAATTTCACTACCTTCGACCGAGACAACAGCAACCTGATCCAAACCCGGAATCTCAGCGATGACGATGTGAATTTTGAGGATCAACGCAGTGCCCAGCCCGGCGCTACTGATATTTATGCCATTCAACTCGATTATTCCAAACCCTTTAATAAAGACATTAGCCTCCAGACGGGAGCTCGCTGGAGCAGTGCTTCCTTAGATAATAATCTGATCTCCGAATTTTTTAGTGGTGGGGAGTGGGTGAATTATCCGTTACAGAGCAACCACTTCCTTTTTGATGAAGAAATTGCCGCGCTTTATACAAAGCTAAACTTCAAAAGCGAGGATTGGGAATTTACTGCCGGTCTGCGGTATGAAGACAGTCGCTCCGAAGGCTATTCGATCACGCTCGACTCGACTACCCGGCGGGACATTTCGCAGCTATTTCCAAGTGCCAGTGTCAGCAGAGCTTTGACGGACCAAATAGGAGTGGCCTTGGCCTACAGCTATCGTATCGAGCGTCCAAGCTATTCCAATCTGAACCCTTTCCTGTATTACCTGGACCCACTGACGTATGAAAAAGGTAACCCCATGCTTCGTCCCGAGCTGACACATAGTTTTAAAATGAGCCTGACCTATGAAAAGCAGCCTTTTTTCAATTTGGAATACAATCGGACCGACAATCCCATGGCCCTGGTCACGGAGCAGGATCTGGAAACAAAGGCTGCATTCGCGACAACAGTCAACCTGGATAAGTTTGAACGTTGGGGAGGCAGCCTGTTTTTTCCCTTGGATTTTATTAAGGGCTTATCCGGATACGGGGGAGTAATGGGCTATTACAATAAGTATACCTCCGACCTCGAAGGAGGAGTATATGAAAACGATCAATGGAGTGTAACCGGGTTTTTACAAGCCTCCTTTATCTTACCTTTTGATATTAAAGCTGAGGTGAATGGATTCATTACCAGTGGTGGACAGGATGGGATCATCAATTATGAAAGTTTATATGGTGTGAATGTCGGCTTTGAGAAAGAGTTGTTAAACGAAAAAGCCTCTATCCGAATGAGTATTGGTGATCTGTTGTATAAGTATTGGTATGGCGATATTGACTATGGCGGCCTGGTAGCTGATGTATCGTCCCGCTGGGATACGCAGGTTGTAAATGTGCAGTTTACCTATCGCTTTGGCAATCAACATTTGAAAAAACGACAGGGAAGGACAAACAGTGCTTCGGATGAGATTAATCGAGCACAAGGAAATTAAAAAATAGGCGGCCCATCCGGGCCGCCTATTTTTTTTTAATTTACAGAAAAAACACCAATGAAAAAGTACATTCCCATTAAATTCCTGCTTTATTCACTGGCAGGGTTTCTGTTTTTTGCTTGTGTAGCCCAACCGGAAAGCAATGCACCAGACAAGGTGGTTGGCGACCAATCCTTAGAGGGATTTGTCAATGACATTATCCAACCGGCTATAGATAGTCAGCAAATAGCCGGGGTAGCGGTAGGTGTGAAAAAAGGAGATCAGACGCTGCTGCTAAAAACCTATGGTTATGCCGATTTAGAGCATGAGGTACCAATGCCACTTGATGCTTCTTTTGAGATCGGCTCAGTGACCAAGCAATTCACGGCAGCAGCCATTTTACAATTGGTAGAGGCCGGTAAATTGAGCCTCGAAGACGATTTTACTCAATATGTTGATTTTGATACGGGCGGTCGAATGATAACGATTCAGCGGTTACTGGATCATACTTCGGGTATCAAGGGATATACCGAAGTGCCGGCGTTTTTTGGCGAATTTTCAGTGAGTGATTTTCCACAGGACACGCTGCTTCGATGGATGGAAAAAGAACCTTTCGATTTTGAGCCGGGAGAAGCGGAGATCTATAACAACACGGCCTTTTTTATACTTGGTCTGATCATTGAAGAAGTCAGTGGTCAGTCCTATGCAGATTATGTGGAGGAAAGTGTTTTTGCCAAAGCCGGCATGGACAACTCGTATTATTGCTCGAACAGCCGCATAGTCAAAAACCGGGCACACGGTTATGCCATGGGGCGGGAAGGCCTGGAAAGAGCAGCTTATCTGAATCACAAGTGGCCATATGCGGCGGGCTCTTTATGTTCGACGGCCGAAGATCTGCTTAAGTGGAACGAGGCTTTGCACGGCGGCAAGGTCCTGAGCGATGCGATGTATCAATCTTTGATCACCCCCGGTGTCCTGAATGATGGAACAAAACTTAGATACTGCAAGGGCATCACAGTTTACGACTATAAAGGCAATGAATGCATCTCCCACGGTGGTGGGATTAACGGCTTTTTATCAGAATCTAGGTATTTTCCGGAGGAAGATCTGACCGTTGTTGTTTTAGTTAGCACCACAGCGCCCCCGACGCCCGGCCAGATCGCCGATCAGATATCGGATAAATTGCTGGATGCCAGAGAAGCAGAGCCGGTTGTGTATGAAGGAGATGTACTTGCTCTGTCCGGTAAATATGAAGGGGCGGCTCGTGGGCGTTCGCTCAGTATGTACGTCGAGGGAAAGGACGGCATCTTATTGATCAGTGGAGAAGAAGGCGGTGAGCAAGATACGCTGAATTATTATGGAGGGTACTGGGGAGATGGCGGTCGGCAGCGAGCCTCTTTTGTAATTAATAATGGGCAAGCTGAAGAGCTCAGGTTTGATCATATTACGGGGCATTATCGGCTTAGGAAGCAGTAATATTGGAGTGTGGGAAATCTTGCGGTAGTCACCTGGTGACTCCGAGTCACCAGGTGACTACCGCAAGATTCGCAAAATTTTATTTGGATGCAAGTCCCTGTCCGCTTTTGTCCGATAATGGCAGGTTTTGGCAGCCTGCCCGTATGGGGGCAGCCTGAACGGCCATGGGTTTTGAAAGCCTGCCGTATGGAGGCGCATCCTTCTGTATGGGAGTCCATTGAATACCTACAGCTCTGAAGCGGCGGCCTCATCTAACCACCAATGCAGTTTCCCGGCTGACGGCTGAATATGTGCAGCCGGATATTTTCGATAGCCTTCTTCCTTGCCTAAAATTACCTTTACTTTTTCGGCCTTGGACTCGCCCGTGACCAGGAAGCACACATTTTTGGCGTTATTCAAAACGGGCCCGGTTAGAGAAACCCTATTTTGGCCACTTTCCGGATGCTGGGCTATCACCGTGGGGCCGGCATGTTGTATCAGATCCATTCGATTAGGGAATATGGAGGCCGTGTGGCCGTCCTCCCCCATGCCGAGAATAATGAGGTCAAATTTGGGGATGTTAAACCTAACTTCCAGTTCTTTGATCAGGACTTGCCCGTAACGGTTTGATTCTATAAAGGGCTCTTCTTCTCCCTTGATCCGGAAAATATTTCCCTCTGGAATGTCGATATGGTCCAATAGATGTTCTTTCGTCATTTTATAATTACTCTCCTCATCTGTGGGTGGTACACAGCGTTCGTCTCCCCAGAAAAGCTTCACCTTTTTCCAGTCGATCTTGTCTTTGTAAGCTTCTGCTAAATGGTCGAATAAAATCTTGGGGGTGCTTCCACCAGAGAGGGCGATGGTAAAAGAGCCTTCAGCCTTGTCAATTTGTTCTTTAAGGTAGGCAGCAAATGCTTCGGCTACCGCTTTTTTATTGTTAAAAATATGTTTCTGAGCTTCCAAATTGCTTAGCATTTGTTTTTGTGAAAATATCCGTACAGACCCGCGAAAATCCATGTCAAAAAAAAAATGCTTTGTCAGACACAGATCATTCACGGATGACACGGGTTTTATAATTCGCAGAAGTTGTGTTCCTCCGTTAGAGCCGGGCATGGATTATGCCAGCTAAAAGGCCAGGTGTCAAACAGCATGTCGGAATTATCAGGCCCCCATGTGCCTGCCGGATAGCCAAACAATTTGATCTCCGGATCGTTTTTCCATGCATTCAGAATCGGATCCACAAAGGCCCAGGCTGCCTCTACGGATTCTCCTCGGGCGTACAAGGTCGCATCTCCCTTTATACAATCCATGATCAGGCGTTCGTAGGCATCCGGAATATATTGATCAGCCAGGTCGGAGTAATGAAAGTCCATGTCCACATTTTTGACGTGGAAGCCGGCCCCTGGTACCTTCATGCCAAAATTCAGTAACAAACCTTCATCGGGCTGGATGCGGATGATCATTTTATTTTGTGATTGAAAAATTTCTTTTTGGTTGCGAAACAATGTGTGCGGCGGAGCCTTAAAGGCAACAGTGATCTCAGTAACTTTTGTAGGGAGCCTTTTTCCTGTACGCACATAAAACGGCACGCCTGCCCAACGCCAGTTGTCGATGAAAAACTTGACTGCCAGATAGGTTTCGGTCATGGAACCTTCCGGGACCCCTTCTTCTTCCCGGTAGCCTTTAAGGGCCTGTCCATTAATATTGGAGGAGATGTACTGGCCCCTCACAACATATTTATTGACCTCTTCTTGAGTGATTGGACGAAGGGACTCAAATATTTTCACCTTTTCTGCTCTGATTGATTTCGCGTCAGCACTAGTGGGAGGCTCCATGGCAATTTGGGCCATAATCATCATGAGGTGATTCTGGAACATGTCCCTCAAGGCGCCGGAATGGTCATAATATCCGCCCCGGCTACCTACTCCAATGTCTTCAGCTGCCGTTATTTCAATATGGTCAATGAAGTTGCGGTTCCACAATGGTTCGAAAATACCATTCGCAAAACGGGTAACAAGCAAATTCTGAACCGTTTCCTTGCCAAGGTAATGGTCGATGCGAAAGATTTGATCTTCTTCAAAGTGTTTGAGTAACTTATCATTGAGGTCTTTGGCAGAAGCCAGGTCATACCCGAAAGGTTTTTCAATAACCAACCTTTTGGAGCCGGTGGAGCGATCATTCAGGCCGTAATGTGCCAGGTAGGGCGTAATAATTTCGTATAGCTTTGGCGGGGTCGACAAATAAAATATATAATTGCATTGGGTTTGGTGGCGGTCATCCAGTTCACTTAATTTATCTTTGACCTTTTGATAATCATCTTTGGAGGAGGTATCAATAGGTTGGTAATACAACATTTGGGCGAAAGAGCGGATTTGTTCTTCCGTCGCATCTTCTTTTTTGATGAAATTATTTTTGGAAAAAGCCTCCTCCCGGTAACTATCATCGGAAAATTGGGTTCGACTGACTCCCAGAATAGCGAAATTTTTGGGTAGATTGCCTGCCTTGTGTAGTTGGAATATAGAAGGTAGCAGTTTGCGCTTGGCCAGGTCGCCTGAAGCGCCGAAAATAACAAAAACAAGTGGTTTCATGAACTTGAATTAATAAATTTGGGTGTTGTATTCATCTTTGGAGGCGGGCGAACCCGCATGGGTTCGCCCGCCTCCGGTTACTTTATCTTAACACGCAGGATTTTTTTTAGTTAAAAAGGAAGAGGACTTTTGAGTTAATTAATCGTAAAGTTTTGATTATATAAGAAAAAGTTTCTGGTATTTTTTACAGGACTTTTCAATTATTCCTTAAAATTTGCCAATCGTAAAAACTATATACATTTCAATACATTATTTAAATAGAAATCTGAAAGAATGAAAATTGGAATCGCAGCAGATCACGGAGGCTTTGAGCTGAAACAACTGGTCGTTAAAATGATAAAAACTGCGGGTTACGATGTCGTCGATTACGGCGCGCATGAATATGACCGTTATGATGACTATCCCGACCTGATCATCCCACTGGCCCAAGGCATCTCGGAGGGAGAAGTGGAGAAAGGAATCGCCATTTGTGGTAGTGGAGTAGGGGCCTCAATTGTCGCCAATAAAATTAAAGGCGTTCGAGCCGCTTTGATCACAGAGACCTATTCTGCGCATCAGGGGGTGGAGCATGATGCTCTGAATGTAATCTGCCTGGGCGGACGAGTCATCGGTCAGGAACTTGCCCGCGAGATCGTATTTTCTTTCCTGGAAGCTGAATATTCAGGAGAAGAACGCCACAATCGGCGCCTTGGAAAGGTAACGGACCTGGAAGAGAACTGGTAACCTAATGAGGTTGAATTTGCCAGGTAGCAGATTCAACTTCATTTTTAATAAAAATAACACTACATGAGCCATTCCATGTATGATTTTGGTATGATCGGACTAGGGGTAATGGGGCGCAACTTTCTGCTTAATGTGGCAGATAATGGGTTTTCCGCCCTGGGCCTCGACCTCGATCAGGATAAAGTAAATGCCCTTAGTGAGGAAGCTGAACACCGGACTATAGGAGGCACGACCTCCATGAAGGAATTCGTAGCTCAACTGAAAGCGCCTCGGAAAATTATGATGTTGGTGCCTGCCGGGAAAGCGGTGGATTCTGTGATCGGGCAACTCCTCGAGTATGTCGACATAGGGGATCTGATCATTGATGGAGGGAACTCCCATTTTGAGGATACCAACCGGCGGATAAAAGAACTGGCCGGGAAGGGGCTTCATTTTATGGGAGTCGGTGTTTCAGGTGGGGCTGAGGGCGCCCGGAGAGGCCCGAGCATCATGCCGGGAGGAGATCGGGAAGCTTATCAGATAGTTGCACCTGTACTGGAGGCGGTGTCTGCTAAAGTTAAGGGAGAACCCTGTGTAGACTATATGGGCGCAACTTCAGCAGGGCATTATGTGAAAATGGTGCATAATGGGATCGAATACGGCCTGATGCAATTGATTGCAGAAGTATATGATATCCTCAGAAGGATCGCTAAGTTGCCCAACGATCAGATCGGAGAAATTTTTGAGGAATGGAATCAAAAAGAATTGCGGTCGTTCCTCATCGAAATCACAGCGGCTATTTTTTCCCAGCCAGATGAAGAAGGCAATGGGGATTTGATCGATAAGATTCTTGACAAGGCCAAACAAAAAGGTACCGGCAAATGGACGTCTCAGAGCGCCCTGGACCTGGGGATTCCCATCCCGACCATCGATTCGGCTGTCAGTATGAGGGGTTTGTCTGCCCAAAAAGTCATTCGCCTGAAAGCAGCCGAAACCTTTCCGGATGACAATTTCGAACTGGCCGGCATCGATACGAATGTTCTGGTCAAACACTTGCGCGAAACGCTTTATTTTGCTTTTGTGGTGACCTATGCCCAGGGGTACGCCCAACTGGCAGAAGCCTCTGAAGAATTCGGTTACAACCTGGATATGGAACGTATTGCCAAAATATGGAGAGGCGGTTGCATCATTCGGGCAGACTTATTGGAAGATATTCGGCGGGCGTTTCAGGAAGAAGAGGTTCCTAATCTGCTGCTTGCCGATGCTTTTCAGGCTGAGATCAACAGAACGCATAATTCGGCCCGGCAGATCCTAAAACTGTCGCTCGATTACGGCATTCCCACTATGTGTTTGTCTTCTGCCTTGAATTATTTTGATGCCCTGCGTACGGGTCGCTTGCCGCTAAACCTGGTACAGGCCCAGCGAGACTTCTTCGGCTCACATACTTATGAGCGAATTGATAAAGGCGGGATTTTTCATACAGAATGGGGAAAATAGCGAAAAAGCGGTCAGAGACCGCTTTTTCGCTATAAGGAATTCAATGCAGCGACCGCTGCATTTCTTCCACTTCTCATGGCGGCGTCCAGGGAAGCGTTTAGTAGGTAATCACCGGCCAAATAGATATCATCTGTTAAGGTAAAAGAAGTGAACTGCAGGTCAAACCGCATTTCGTCATTGACCGGCAGGGCGTGTGGAATGTCATAGCGAGCGACGAGCGCAATATCTGCTGCCGTACCGGTTAGTTTTTTTAGGGCGACGGCCACTTCACTTTCAATATCTTCTTTATATTCTGCATGGTCTTTTACCGTTACCGAAATTAATGAAGCGCCGCTTTGGCTATAACTGGGGGCTACATCCGTCAGCACGCAGAAGTTATTGATAATGTGTTTGGGGTTGCTCACCAGTGCAATGGATTTGGCGTTGAGGATGGATTCTTCCGACTGATAATACAAAGTAGTCGTCCCAACGTAATCGAGTTGCTGCCCTTTTAAATTGCGCAACAATTTACTGGGGTCGATGGTGATGATAAGCTTGTCGAATTCGATTGGAGCGCCTTGGTCTAATTGAACTTTTTTTCCATCCACCCCTACGACTTTTCGGTTCAAATGAAAAGTGGTCTTGTGGAGTTGAGCTTTTAGTTGTTTGGGAATTTCCTCGATGCCCTTTGCCGGTATGGCCGCCAGGCCCTCTCCAAATTTTTTAAATACAAACTTGAACATGCCCGCTTTAGTTCTGAGGTCGTTTTCGAGAAAAATACCGCCGAAGAAGGGAAAAAAGAAGCGTTCGATAATGGTATCACTGAAGCCAAAGGACTGAAGAAATTCAAGCGTGGTCTGGTCTTGTTGTAAAAAGAGCATATCTTCTTTTTGACCTTTCAGTCTCTGGGTCAATTTCCAGATCAGGTATTTATCTTTCATACTACCCACCGGAGAGCTCAGCATACTGAAGGCCTTAGAAGGTTCACGGAGCGGATCACTTACGGTATAATTTTTTTCTCCGTCAAAAATAATAGCCCCGGTGGAGAATGATTTTAACTTAAGGGCTTCATAATCCAGATATCTTTGTGCTTCCTGATAGGCGGTTAATAATACCTGAAAACCATGATCCAGGATGAATCCGTCTTTGTGATCAGTTCTGATTCTTCCTCCTACTCGTTCGCCTGCTTCTATCACAATCGGGGCGTATCCTGCTTTTTCACAGTGTATGGCCGCCACCAGGCCGGATACCCCTCCTCCAATGATTACAATTTTTTGGCTCATTCGTTTGTCTTTTGTGATAAGGGTAAAACTAAGGAATTTCATTAAAAGTGTTCAAGTGTTCTCAGGACAGAAAATTATTACTCTGGCGAATTGGCAGAAAAATCCAAATAGGTTTAAGTTGGAAATAACTACCTTACCTCTAAATTTTGCCATATATACGCCAGAACACAAATTCACAAGATGAAACAAATAACCTTAATTTTTGCTTTTGCCTTATTTTTATCGGGCCTTTCGGCTCAATCCCCAGTTGTAGATAGCCTTCAAGCAGCTCTGGACGCACTAACTCAAAACGAAGGGGTACCTGGAGCTACATTAGCGATTGTATTGGAAGACGGTCAAATGATCAGCCTGGCAGCCGGCCTGGAAGACAAAGAGAAAAATAAAGAGATGCCGGTTGGCGCACGCATGTTAGCGGGTAGTGTAGGCAAAACCTTTTTTGGAGCTCTGGCGCTACAGGTCATCCAAGAAAAAGGGATTGACCTGGATAGCAAGGTGATGGGGTGGTTTGGAAATGAAGCCTGGTTTAAGCGTATTCCTAATGCACAGGATCTGACCATCCGAATGCTGATGAACCATACAACGGGAATTCCACGGCATGTTTTTCAGCCGACCTTCCTTCAGGCGATACAGGACGAGCCGATGAAAGTGTGGAAACCGGCTGAAATGCTGCAGTATGTACTGGATCTTCCTCCTGTTCATCCGGCTGGTGACGGCTGGGCTTACTCCGATACCAATTACATTATTTTGGGTATGCTGGTGGAGAAATGGACGGGCAAAGATTTGTACGACTTGCTGCGGAAACGTATTCTGAAGCCACTCAAATTAAAAAATACATTGCCATCCAATACACCGAAACTTAAAGGCCTGGTGCAGGGCTATATTGGAGAACAAAATTTCCTCAACTTACCCAATAAAGTGGTGAAGAAAGGTAAATACGTGATCAACCCCCAATGGGAGTGGACCGGAGGCGGCCTGTTATCAAACGTGGAAGACCTGGCCCACTGGCTAAAGGCCATTCACGAAACCGATGTCATCCCCCCGGAAATGTACAAAGAGATGATCCAGCCGGTAGGCTTACGAACGGGTCAACCAGCCGAAATGGGCTACGGCCTGACGACTTTTGTGTTCAAGGCCCCAACCGGTATTCATTTCGGGCATTCCGGTTTTTTTCCAGGTTATCTGACCAATGTCGAATACGTGAAGGATCAAAAAACAGCCATCGCCGTTCAGTTGAATTCTGATCAGGGACCAGGCCGGTCCTTACATGGGTTTTTGGTAGAGATTGCCGGGATTCTGCAAAGGAATCAGTAAACGGAACAACTGTCTGAAGATAGGAGAACCCATAAGGGCAGTCTGCCAAACCCTGCCAAACCCTGCCAAAATCGGACAAAACCGGACAAAACCGGACAAGGGGCTTGCGTCCAAATAAAATTTTGTGAATCTTGCGGTAGTCACCTGGTGACTCCAAGTCACCAGGTGACTACCGCAAGATTTTCACACTCTACTATTCCTGTAGTGTATCCAGCCCCCTTTACCAGCTTTCCCCAAAAGGTTTAACCTCAACTGTAAGTCTAGCTCTATTTACTTCTACACAATTGTTATCTTCCTGTGATTTCTCTGTGATACTTGGCGGGTACCTTTGAAGTGATATTTATTTCGAAATTATTAAATATGACTTATGGTACACACAATTAGACTTTTAGGATTATTTCTTCACTGATTGACAAAAGTCATGGCAGGCATGCTTGGATGATGGATATATTTGTAACACCTAGCCTAGTTCCATTTGTTAACCAAGTAAAACCACCCACCATGAGGACATTAGTGAAAGATTTAATGACCTATCCACTTGTGACGATTCCTGTAGAAAGCAAGGTCACTTATGCCATAGAATTAATGGATCGAAAAAACATCAATTCTTTGGCAGTTGTAGATTATCATGAAGGAGTAAAGGTCGTAGGTATCATTACTTCAACGGACTTGCGGAAGATTTCTGATGAGTCGGCATTGGTGAAGGATCATATGAATACCATGATTGAAAAAGTTAATAAACAGCAAACGGCCATTTCTGCTGCTCACCGTATGCTCAACGAAGGCGTTCACCATCTGGTAGTCGTCGATCAAGGGAAACCGATCGGTATGCTGAGCTCTATCGATTTTGTGCGTATGCTGACTAAAGAGAAAGAACGGTTCAGTTCTAGTGTGATGTTTATATAGCGTCCTGAAAAAAAGCCCGCCGGCATAGCCGGTGGGCTTTTTTTTTTTAACTTTTATTGGATAAATTGCGATGCAAAAGCTTCAAATAACCAAAAAGCCATATATGTTGCGTCCAGTTTTATCATTTTTAATCTTCTTTGTTCTTTTTTCTACTTATTCCACTGCACAAATTGTCAATACAGAGGAACTTCGATTCAATGTCGAAGACGAAAAAATAGTAGGGTTGATTGATCTTGATTTTGGACTTACACGTAATAAGGCGGGTATGTCCATACGTCCTGGTTTGGATGTGCGCTTGGAGTTGAAGAATCCCAAGTCGAGATGGATCGCGTTGGGAGGATATAACCTTACGCGTTTTACCAACCTGAAAACTCCTGGCTCTCTACCCACTAACTTTACCAATCGGGGCTTTGCTCATTTGCGTTACAATTACGATCTGTCACCTAAGGTAACTCTAGAAGCTTTTTCTCAATACCAATTTGATGAGATCCAGGAAATCGACAAGCGTTTTCTCAATGGTATAGGGCCAAGACTGCAACTGGCTCAAACTGACTCTGCTTTCCTATACATTGGCGCTTTATACATGTATGAGTATGAGGAAACTTCTGATCAGCCGGAGGAGATCATTTACAACAACGATAACCGACTCAGTACCTATATCTCTTTTGGCTACCAGTTTAATGAGTATGTGAACATCTCGAACGTGACCTATTTTCAACCGAATCTTTCGGATTGGGCTGACTACCGGATCACTTCTAATCTGGCACTGTCGGCAGGGCTCAATCAATGGCTGGCCTTTCGAATCTCCTTCAATCTGGTATACGACAACCGCCCACCCTTGACAGTACCGCCGGCGATGTACGATCTGTCGACTGGCTTTTCATTTAGGTTTTAGTTAATCAACAAGGGTTTCTTTAATTAAGCCTTTTATACTTCCTTAATACATTCTTCAACAAATCATGCGGTATGGCATACGCCTTATTCCCGTTAATGCCCTCCATCGTTTCGGCAGCTATCATGGCATTGATGATGGCTTCCTCCACAGCATGAGTAGTGGCGTCAAAAAGAGGCGAGATCCGGTCGTTCGGTAAGGATTCGACTTGTACGGTTTCGCTTCTGTTAAAGGCATTTTCATTAGCCGTGGAGAAGGCCAGGAAAATATCCCCGGAACCATTGCTGCCTCTACCGCCTACCAGGCCAATGCCGAGTGGGACTCTATGCACAATGCGTTTCAGTTGATGCGGCAGTAAAGGAGCATCAGTAGCCACAATGACGATGATCGAACCATCTCCATCCTGCCGTCTGGACTGCGGCGGAGCATGGAATTCATAGTTAAGGGTATCTCTAAGTTCCATTCCAACCGGGACACCGGCAATGGTGAGTTTTTGCTTGGAGCCGAAATTAGCCTGTACCAATACGCCGACAGTATAGGACTGGTTATTTATATTTACAAGCCGGGATGAAGTACCTATTCCTCCTTTAAATCCCAGACACATCATGCCGGTGCCGCCTCCTACGTTTCCTTCCTCCACTGGGCCGGTTGAGGCATTTTCAATGGCCTCCAATACATGTTCCTCTTTCACATGAAAACCATAAATATCATTCAGAAAGCCGTCATAAGTTTCGGCCACAACCGGGTAGGTATACCACCAGTCTTCATTCCCATACCAATTCGTGTTCACATACCACTTTAGCACGGCGTCCCTGACAACTCCCACACTATTCGTATTGGTGATCATGATAGGTGTTTCCAGAAATCCGGATTCGGTGACCCAGGTAGTGCCGGTCATTTCGCCGTTACCGTTGAGGCTGTACCAATTGGCATAGACTGGATTGAATTTTTTTCCTCTGGGGAAAATAGCGGTGACGCCTGTTCTGATGGGTCCTTTGCCCACTTCATTTTTCCCAGATCCTGAGATGATGGTACGGTGACCCACTTCCACCCCTTCAACGTCGGTGATGGCATTGAGTGGCCCGGTTTGGCCGAAGAAAGGGATGCCAAGGTCGCGTGCTCGTGGTTTTTGGCTGAAAAGTAAAGTGGTGGTTAGCAGACAAAGCAATACAGGAAAAAAGATGTTTTTCATTATTTATATCATTTTCTTTCACCTGGGTGATATTTAACTTCTAAGTTTTCTTCGATCTCTTTTTCTGAAAAAAGCACATTTTTAAACTGCCCTTTCGAATACATCTCTGCCTGGTCAAAGTAATGTGGAGAACTTGGCTCCCTGCTGATGCCGTACGGGATGATGGACTTGGCTTTGACTTCATCGCCGAATTCTACAATTGCTACATAAGAATGACCACCGATGGCCCTCCGAGTTACACTTTCGTTTAAGCGGCCACTTGGCCATAGGCAGAACATAATGCCGGTAAATCCATTCCCGCCTGGTAAAGGTAAGTGTTCTAATGAGTCGGTTATTCCGTATTGGCTGTTGTTGGCTATCCTTTGATGTCGCATAATCTCTCCCCAGGGTACTTCCCAGGTACCCTTATCTTCTTGTAGTTTCGCGACTGTTTTTTCCAAAAAAGCGACCTTCGGCCATTTTTCAGCAGGTGGAGTTGTGTACAATAGTTCTATATATATGAAACACAAACTGGCTTCTTTGGAGTCAATACTGGAATACATATCCCAGGATCGCAATGCTTCAAGCGGCTTTTCAATTTGAGAAGCCCTGGCTTGGTCAACTAATTTTAGACTATCATATTCGTCGAAAAGTTCGGGGAGTAATTCTTCTGCTAAGTGTACATAAGTATCCATAATGGCTTCTTCCAGGTCAGCCATGGTAATGTCATTTAAGGTATCCAGAATAACCTTGGATCGTTCTCCACGCTTGGTATCTGGCTGAAGGCTTGTAATGTATTTAGGGAAAATATTGGAATCCGGGTTTTCAGTAGTGGTGGTTAAAAACGGGTCAGAGTTGCAGTTTTGGAGGTATCCAATTTCTGGGTTTAACATCTGGGGTAGTTCATCCAGACTATGGAAACCATTCCATTCACTAGAAGAAAGGCTGCCGTCTACCGGTTTTGTCCAATCCAGAGAGTCATTCCTTTCAGGGATGGTACCATTATAAACATACATGATGTTTCCTTCTTTATCGGCATACATGAAATTATGGTAAGCGATAGAAGTGTTGGAAATGGCAGATTTAAAGTCCTCTATATTTTGCGACTTACTCATTTGGTAAAACTGGGGAATACTGCCCCCCGCTTCCAATCCCGCTGAATTATAACTTAAGTATTTATCTTCGTTCCGGGTCAATACAGGGCCATGAAGAGTGCGCATAAAAGAATACTTCCGGCTAACTAATCCGCTGTCTGTTTTAACCTTAATCTCCTCCTCCCAGGTTTCGGCATCCAGGTAGTCTCCATCAAAGCGATATTTCAAGGAGTCGGTCGGATGGTCAAAGGACATTTCAAAAGCATCTCCAACGTCCGGATAATTAACGGTTAATGACCAGCCCATAGATTCGTTATGTCCCAATACAGGCATGATGCCGAATCCGTAAGCTAACAGGCCATAAAAATTCCATCCCTCCTCACTTTTTAGATGAACTTCATAGGGTTGATCAGAAGGAATGTGAGGATTAATGACCAGGTAGGTTTTACCATCCTTTGTTTTTTTAGGACTGATGGCCCACATATTTGATCCAACGGAGGGTTCCTGGCGGTTGTCGTTGATATAGTTGAAAACTTCCTCATCACCCAGGCCTACTTGCCCCAGCCCGAAGGAACCCCACATGTTTCTTTCTAGGGCTAAAAAATGCCAGGGCTCAAATTGGGCGATTAATTGCGGACTTACTTCCGGATGTGTTTCCAAATAGTAATTGATCCCAGCTGCATAGGCATCACATAACAATTTGGTTTTTACTTCCAGGCCTTCATATTCTTGCCGTGACAATTCGTTGATTTTAAAGGCCCGGTTCATATAATCATTTTGTAATCCGTTTTCACCGGCCACTTCTGCCTGTCGGCCAATTGCTCCGATGAGTGCATTTTCAATTAATTCGAAATGGTCTTCTGCACGAGCATATGCCATGCCAAATACAACGCTTTCGTCTGTGGGTCCGGAGATATGAGGTACGCCATAATGATCTCTAGATATGGTAACGGTTTGAGCCATCTGAGCAGGGTCGATGGTATAATATTCGACTGCTTTTCTTTCTTTAAAACAAGAAGCAATTGTGATGATCAGGAATAGGAGAATTAGGTGGTTTTTCATACTGGTAAACTTTTATTTCATTGCGATTAGAAGCCTATTTCAATATACTCCGTTTCATGAGGTGTTTGTGAATCTGATTAAGATAAGGAATCTACATCTAAAAAGGGATTAAACGCAATTTCCCATAAATACCCATCCGGGTCGGCAATGTAACTACTGTACCCTCCCCAAAACACCTTCTGCGGTTCTTTTACGATCTTCACTCCCTTATTTCTGAACCCATCTATCAGGTCATCTACCTCTTGCTCGGAACGGGTGTTGTATGCCAGGGAAAAACCAGGAAAGCCTTCACCCGCTGAGCGAATAGTAGCATCTTCAGCGAGGGCTTCCTTTGGATATAAGGACAGGAGCATGCCGTTGAGTTGATAGAAAGCAATGTTATCATTACTCATTTCTGAACGAGTCCAGCCGAATTTGTTTTCGTAAAAGTCGATGGAAGTTGCCAAGCTTTTTACTCCCAAGGTGATAATGGTGAGGCGTTGTTCCATTTGATGTTATTTTGGTTAAACCTTGTCGGCATTCGCTCCAAAGCGAATGCCAAACACACTCAAAATTAATAACGCAAACTATCAATCGGCACCCTGCTTATTTCCACATCTTCCTTATTGGTTGCATAAGAGACGTACAAATAACCCTCCCAAATTACACTTTTCGGATAACTATAACCAGCTCTTTTGTACTTGCCCTCATATCGCATGCTTTGTAAGTCTTGGCCACCACTGCGCAGTAAAAAGGCTTTGTCAAACAAAAAGCCATCCTCGCTCAGGGTAATGACGAGGGGAAAGCGATCTTTTTTTCCGGAAGGGTTATTGACCATAAAGGCTGTGCCATCCGGCAGATTTCCCGCGCTTTGCTTGGCCCTGGAGTCGGGTGTATCTATAATCGTGGGAGTGGCCCAGCTTTGTCCGCGATCCTTGCTTAGTGAAGCCAGTTTTTTAAAAGAGCTGTTTTGGTCCCGAAAGATCATCACGATGGCGCTGTCTTTCCTATAAAACCAACTAGGCTCGATTTCCCGACTCATAGTGCTTTTGGAGGGGAGGTTTTGCATTTTTCCAGCTGTCCACCCGGAGGTGCCGGATGGATCATCCGAATAGTAAGGCGTAACGGTCAGACCGGGTTGCATATGAAAAGCAGTAATGAGCCGACCGTCGGGCAAGGCATGAACGTCTTGTTCAATAATGCCGAGCACAGCTTGTCCGTCTTTATCTCTTACCGGCTCCGCCTGGCTCCAGCGGAGTCCGTCAGTGGAGCTTATGAATTTGGTATATCCTTCTTTGATCCCATCAGGTTTTTCCGGCCATACACAAATATATGCTACCAGAGTATCTCCTTCGCTCCACCAGCCTCCGCTTGTTTTGATGCCTCGTTCCCATTTTTCGGTTAATGGCTTGGGCGCTTCCCATTCCTTTCCATCAGGGCTTCTGCTATAAAAAACCTGGGTGTCCTCTGCATCTTCGTCTTTTGCGGAGCTCTGCCATTGGGCATATAGCATCCCTTTGAAAGGAAAGAGGACGACGCCATGGTTGTAATGATGGTCGGTTTGTTTAGGTGAA
>JAUIKE010000319.1 GCA_030430845.1 Bacteroidia bacterium
AAACTCTTAGCTTATCATTATTGCTATGACAGGCGAAAGGATCGTTTGAATTTCTTTGAAAATTTATATGATAAAAAATTATCTTGATGCCTATGCGCCTTGCGGCGAAAGCTTCTGAAGCTCGGGTGTTAACCCGAGCATAAAAAAACACTCTTCAAAAAGCTGCAGCGCAGCGACACATGGAACATTTTATCAAAAGTGCGAACATCAGTAACTTATATTTTCAAGCCCTGAGGTGGCAGGAAAATCTGGCTGATGGATTTGAAATCAGGCTTTTTCATACCCCTTTTATGGGCAGCACGGATCTCTGAAAAATACTTGTTGATCCTCTTCCTAAGAATATACATTTCTCTTAAGTAGAAAATCCAGGAAATGATTAAAACAACTAAAAATATTAAATACACCCAAATGGGTATGGATTCTTCTTGAAAAGCTAAATAAGTTGGGAATAGGGTACATACCAGGCTAGTCATCACCAACTCCACGTGGAGCAATATTTCAACCTTAATTTTTGAATATCCATATGAATTAGGAGAAATAGTGCAAATCCCTTCTATCGGAGATTGAATTTTTGTGAAGCCAAAAATTAAATTGGAAGAAACCCAGAAGGAATTTTGAGAGGTCCATTCCAGGCGGAAGTTCCGTTGCCTATAATTTTCTGTTAGCATCTTCACCTCATCCAGTGAGGCAGGAAAATCAAATTGAGAGAAAAAAAACGATTTTTTTAATTGATCAAACATCTAAAAACTTTAAACAAAATTTGCGTACTTACCTTATCTAAAGTAGCTGCATTGGGATTTTATGGCCAAAATGTTCGACTGATTCATCTAAATATACGAGGAAGATATTCATTTCTTATTGAAAAAACGCTCAGGTACAATCGAGCCAAGTTGCAGATGTCAAAACTCCCCTGACAACATCTGCATCAACTCCACCACCTCTCCATCCGGCCCTCTGAAAAAGGCATTTTTAGCGGCAACGCCTTTACCTTCAACAGTACGGATGGGTGCCATGAGCACGCCTCCGGCATCCAATGCCCGTTGAAAAGCGGTTTCGATATCGAGTACATCTACACCCAGATGCTGGAAATAATCTCCTACCAGTGCAGAATCAGGGTAATTGGCTCTTTCCGAAAATTCATACACAAAATCCTGCCCGGGAAATTTGAGGAAAGCCATGTTGACTTTCGCTTCTACCTGTGTGCTGTCCGGTAAGGTAATGCGGAGACTGTCCAGCCGATTAGTCACTTCCAGATCAAAGGCTTTGGTATAAAAATCAACGGAAGCTTCCAGGTCCGATACGTATAGCATGACGTGATTGAATCGGGGAGAAAGCGTTTCCTGCTCGACTGGCTGTGTACATGAGCCTAGAATCAGCAGGATAGAAAAACTGAGTTGAATAATTCTTTGGTGCATGATTAGTAATATTTAGAGCTTGGGGTTGTGTAAAAACTCGTTCCTCGTTTTTACCCACCCCAGATAATTTTGTTTTGGAGGTGGTTTAAAGCCCGTACGGGCTTTAAACCACCTCCAAAAAATATATTATTGGTTGTGTGAAAAGGCCGACCATACGGTCCGTACGGAAGGACTTTTTACACAACCCCAAGCTCACCTTAATTGGTTTCTTGTTCAAATGAAAGCGATACCAGTTTGTTAAAAATATCCTTTTTTCTCAATTCTTCAACATTCGCCTGAATGGCCAGGCCCGCATTTTTTGAAATATACCGAGCTAAAGGCATGATAACCCTCCGCTTTTCTCCATCACCATCAATATCGACTTTCAGTTCGTGGTTGAGAAATATTTTATGGTACCGTTCTTCTAACCTGCCGTTAAAATAGGCCGGCCAGTAATTCGTATGGCCCGAAAATGGTGTAGCAGCAAAAGCATTTACCGGGACGAGCGCCTGAGGGGATCGTCCGCCATCCTCTTTTTCGGTTACCGGTACAGGTATGGTATCTCTGTTAGAATTAAAAATTGACACCAGGTGAATCTCAACCTGGTCTTCCAGATTATTATCTTTTAAGTAGACTTCGACCTTGTCGAGCAGTTCCTTGGCCGTAACGCCTCCAATGTTTTCATAATACCCTCCGTCTACAAATTGGTCATCAGGTGGAAAATATCCTCCGGGGTTGATATACGGAAAACGGGCGCTCATCAAAGCTGCCGCTGCCAGTGGGAGGTCTTTGTTAGCCATCCATTTAAAATTGAAAATTTCAGTGGAATGGTCCACCTTGTCGAATACCTGGACAGGGCTGATCAGAGAGCGATTGCCGGATCCTACATGAGTGGTGTTGGGTAAATAAAGAGGTAGATCAGTACGGATATTGCCTTCTTTCGAGTAGTAATGCGATAAATAAGATCGCTGGAAAGAAGATACGTTTTTTGAAGCGCCCATGATTTCAAGGGCTTTCTGTACATGCTTGCTCCATTCGTGTTCGAGGGCGTAGGCTCGATCGTGTTTGTTAGATAGATGGTAAAAAGGTGGGAACATAGTTCGCCAGAAGTCGGTTCCCATAAAATTGACCAGGCTGGTGGATAAATAATTGCCCTCAAAAGTGGCCGCTTCTTTAATGGCCTGATTAAAGCTTACCCCTTGTGGGAGGGCCTCTGTTTTTTCCTGGTAAAGCTGAGCCAGGTGAACAGCCGTCCCAAAGGAACTGCCTGAGACGGTGGTAATGGCCAGGCAGTGGTCCTGGAAGCGCCCCTCAGTAGCATCGTGTAAGGCCCCCAGTGTCAGGTTCGTCCAGTAAGCAGCTCTTGAACCACCCCCTTCTCCGGTGACAATGAAGAGGGGATAAGGGGGACTTTCTATTGAGTCGTTGCTGCTGGAATCGGTAGGGGTAATCCCTCTGGTAGACAGCCAGGAAGCGAAATAGTCTTCAAAACTTGTTCGCTCGTCATTTTGCAAGCTTACTTCTATTGGAGTAGTGGTGACCTTATGAAGGTCAGTTTTCCAAACCATTGTTATGGCTACAAAAAGAATAATAAAAAGACTTAAAAAGTAGGTCTGCTTGCTTTTTCCCCAAAATACGATCATACTGCTTAGGCCTATATAAAAAATAAGCCCCTGTAACAAAGCATTTAATGGAAACACCCATTCTACGGTGGGGAAAAAATTGAGCACGATAAAACTGAAAAAAGAAATCGTCACGATCCAGAAGCTGATCCCCGCCATTTTCCAGTCGTTAAATAGCTCATTAGGGATCTTGGTTCGGCAGGTAACAAATATCCCAAACAGAATAGACGCCAGGAAAAAACTAATGGATAAAAGCAGCATTCCGATCCTGGGGTCTTGTCCAAATATCCCCAAAACGCTTATCATGATAAACAGACCAATCATAAAGTAAAGCCATCGGCGGGAAGTGGACATCCATTCCTTCATTTGATTCAGGCCGAAAGAGATGCCGTAGGACAGCAATAGAATCGCGATGCTAAGCCAGAACGACAAAAAAGAATATTCAATCCCCATGTAGTACACTAAATATAGCTGGAGCAGGCCGCCGGAAATAATCAAAAAGGTAAGTATACCTAGCATGCGGGTCCATAATTGCGAAACCAGTTGCTCCTGTTTTTCGGCCATGCTTCCTGCCTCAGGCGTTTCCGGCTCCCAGATCCCCCTTGTGTCGACGGTCTTTAGGCTTCGTTCCTGAGTTTCTTCCGCTTTGGTTTTGTAGGGATGGACCTCCAGCATTCGCTTGCCTGCTTCCGGACTTAAACTCCTTTCCATGGTTTGGATCATTCGTTCCTGCATAGGCTTGTTGGGGCCCATTGAAAAAACACTTCTCAGGAAACTACCCAGAGAGTCGAATAGGTAATCATTGGCCGGATAGAAGAGTCGGGGAAAGTACCAGTTAAGGATCGCCATGGCAAAAATCAACAAAAAACCGGTGATCACCCGCGTATGTTCTTCGGGCATCCCTACCAGTATATCCTGCCCTTGAGGGAGATACCACAAGGTGAAGTAGATAAGAACGAGAGCGATCACATTGATCCGACCGTAGCGGAGAAGTGCGAAAATGTGATTAGACAATTGCTTGATCCCTGTCAAAGCTTTGCCTAAAAGGGTGGATGCTTGTTTGGCCATGATGAAAAGGCTAGGTGATGAATATTGAGCTGTAAAATAGAAAAATTATTCCTAGACCTCAAAGGTCTCGAGACCTTTGAGGTCTAGGTGCAAAATCCTGCTACTTTAGCCGTTGGATACCCCAACTCTTCGAACACGAAAGCCGATTTTTTGTCCTATAAAAAAAATAGTCTTATTTTCCTGACCCTAATTTGGATCTATAATCTAAATCTGAACGCAAATTTGAATATTATGATGAAACAACTAAATCACTTGCTCCGAATGGGGTTTTTCTTTTTGGGTGTCCTTTCGCTGACATTCTCAGCCCAGGCCCAGGAAAAATCTAATCACGGTAATAAGTTTGAACAATTAGGAACCATGCTTCCCGGTGGTAATCAATACCGAGGGATGGACGGCGCGCCTGGCCCCGACTACTGGCAACAACGCGCTGATTACGAAATCGAATGCCGCCTGGATGCGGAAAAGCAGCAATTGCACGGCAGCGAACAAATTACCTATTACAATCAATCACCTAGTCCTTTGTCTTACCTCTGGCTGCAGTTGGATGAGAACGAGCACTCCGCCGATGCCGATAACAATTATTTCGATCCCAGTTCCATCAATCAGTATATGAGCGAGGCACAACTCAAACAACTCGATAAGAGAAAGGAGTTGGAAAAATATGGTCACAATATCTTGTCCGTCACAGATGATGCCGGAAACGACCTGTCTTATACCATCAATCAAACCATGATGCGTATCGACCTCGAGGAGCCTTTGAAGCCGGGCGAAACCTTCACCTTTAATGTTGAATGGTATTACAACATCATCAATAGGGTAGGAGGCCCCGACGGAGGTCGTGGCGGTTATGAGTATTTTGAGGATCATGACAACTACCTCTTTACCATCGCTCAGTGGTTTCCGCGCATGTGTGTGTACAGTGATTTTGAAGGCTGGCAAAACAAGCAGTTTACCGGCCGTGGTGAGTTCGCACTGACTTTCGGTGATTATGTAGTCAAAATGGACGTACCTGCTGATTATGTAGTGGGCTCTACCGGAGAATGCCTCAACTACAAATCCGTTTTGACACCTACACAACTTCAGCGCTGGGAGAAAGCTCAAAACGCTAAAGAGCCGGTCGAGATCATTACTTTGGATGAGGCCAAGAAAAATGAAAAGAGAAAGCGCAGCAAGGAGCGTAAAACCTGGATCTACAAGGCTCAGAATGTACGTGACTTCGCCTGGACGGCTAGTCCGAAATTCGTTTGGGATGCCATGCCTCATTATACTGAAGAGGGTAAAAAAGTGATGTGTATGAGCTATTTCCCTAAGGAATCCTACCCAATCTATAGCAGATATTCTACCAAAGCTGTAGAGCATACTCTAGCGACTTATTCAAAGTATTCCATTCCTTATCCTTATCCGGTAGCCATCTCCGTAGAGGCAGCCAACGGCATGGAATACCCGATGATCTGCTTCAATCCAGGCCGTGCCGAAGAGGATGGTACCTATACCGAAAGCTCGAAAATGAGAGCCATCGGCGTGATCATTCACGAAGTGGGACATAACTACTTCCCCATGATCATCAATTCCGATGAACGTCAGTGGACCTGGATGGATGAGGGGATCAATTCCTTCATGCAATATCTGGCCGAGCAGGAGTTTGATAATAATTACCAGTCTCGGCGTGGCCCGGCCTATGGTGCTACCAATTATATGCGCCAGCACCCTGATCGCCTGGAGCCGATCATGACCAATAGTGAAAACATCGTTCAATTTGGCAACAATGCCTACATGAAACCAGCCGTCGGCCTGAATATCCTGCGCGAAACCATCATGGGCCGCGAACTCTTCGACTATG
>JAUIKE010000320.1 GCA_030430845.1 Bacteroidia bacterium
CGCGAATGGTTTGACCTGGATACAGATCTGACCCCTTTTTATCAGTTACTCCGGCAGGATACTGACCTGGCCTACTTGGCCGATCGTTTTTCAGGCCTCCGCTTAATGGGCATCCCTGATTTGTTTGAAGCTCTGAGTTGGAGTATTCTCGGCCAGCAGATCAATCTTCAGTTTGCCTCTAAGTTAAAACGACGCCTGGTCGAAAACTATGGCGAATCCATTGAGCTAAATGGCCAGGCTTATCACATTTTTCCGCTTCCGCAGGCCATCGCCCATCTGGAAGTTGAGCAGCTGCGGCCTTACCAGATCTCTCAGCGGAAGGCTGAGTATATCATTGGGGTAGCCCGACTTTTTGCCGAAGGGAAATTGTCAAAAGCACAACTGGAAAGCCTGGAAGACCCAATAGAGGTCCAGGAAGCTCTAACAAGTATTCGCGGTATCGGCCTTTGGACAGCGAATTACGCGATGATGAAGTCCTTACAGCTAGCTGATAGTATTCCATACGGCGATTCCGGTCTCAACGCCGCTCTGGCTCGATTGAAAGGTACCGATAAGCGTCCTTCGAAAGAAGTCGTGGATGAAATCTTCGCTCCTTTCGAGGGTTGGAAATCCTACCTGACCCGCTACCTTTGGCGAAGCCTGAGTGATTATTAAGGTCGAAGGTTGAATGAGAAGGGCTGATTATCTCAGTGTTCCCAGTGTTTTCAGTGTTGAAAAAGAAACAGTGTTCTCAGTGTTTCCCGTGTCAAAAAAAAACAGTGTTCTCAGTGTTTCCAGTGTCGAAAAGAAACAGTGTTCTCAGTGTTTCCAGTGTCGAAAAGAAACAGTGTTCCCAGTGTCAAAAAAAAAGACATGCCTGCAATATCCATCCATCAAGCAAGTTTACAAGAAATCCTCCCACTCAGGAGCTTATTCCTCCAGGAAAACAACATCCAGATACGCTATGATGCCTGCCACGTCCGAAACTGGTCAGATTCCTATTTAATTGAGGTAGATGGAGAAAAAACAGGCTACGGCTCCGTAAAAGGCCTCGACCAGCTCAGTGACAGAGACAGCATTTTTGAATACTACATTCTACCAGGCTTGCGAAAAAAAGCCCGTGAGTACTTCCTCTCTCTCATCCAAACCACCCAGGTACAATTCCTGGAATGCCAAACGAATGAGCCTTTGATGTCCGCCATGATGTTCGAATTCGGTCGGGACATCCATTCCGAGGTCATGCTTTTTGAGGACCACCTCCAGACTCACCTCCCGCAACCCGATGTTCATTTCCGACTTCGTACAGCAGGGGAGGATGTTTTTGGGAAAAAAGAAAAAGACGCCGGACAATACGTCCTGGAAAAAAACGGAGTGATCGTCGCCGACGGAGGCTTCCTCACCCATTACAACGAACCCTTTGCGGATTTGTACATGGAAGTCAGTCCCCAGTATCAGCGTCAAGGATTGGGTGCTTTTATATTGCAGGAGGTAAAAAAAGAATGCTACCGGGCCGGAAGAGTGCCTGCTGCAAGGTGTAATATTAGTAATTTGGCCTCACGCTCTACCTTATTGAAAGCGGGGATGAGGAATTGTGGGTTTATGTTGATTGGGAAGATTAAGACATGACATGTCCTAATACCCCATTTTCTTGATCCCGGTCAATTTTTTTCTGCCCCATAACCCGCATTTTTGTCAAAAACAAAGCCATTTATTATGAAGACATCCGCACAGGAACAAATTCAACGACTCAACAAAATTGTCAGCAGCATCGAGCAGTACCTTTCTATCTCCCCTGAAAAACTAGGGACTAAGCCTGGACCTGATCAGTGGTCATTATTAGAGATCATCGAACATCTTAACCTCTCCTACGGCCTCTACCGATCCAGAATCGACCAACTGCTCCTTCAACTGCCTGATCGTTCCGAACCGACAGAATCCTTTGCCTCCAAGGGGCTTAAAGGCTGGCTCATCGATTTCTATAAACCTAAAAACGGAAAACGAAGCTACAAGATGAAAACCTTTAAAAACCTGGAACCCGTCGCTGTGAAGGAGCAAATAGATGAGCAACAACAGCAAAATTCCTTCGAAACCTTTTTTGATCATATGAAACACCTGAAAAATTCCATCCGGGCCAGTCGTACAAAAGACTGCCGAAAAGGGAAATTAGATTCAGCCGTCGGCTCAATGCTTCGCTTCACCTTGCCGGAGGCCGTAGAATTTAACCTAAACCATATGGAACGGCACCTGATCCAAATGGAAGAAACATTAAAAAGTATCTGATAAACAGGAGTCATCTCCTTATTTTTTAAAAGAGGGCTTGTTATGTTTATTGAATGCTTCTTAATTTTTCTTTCAGCCATTTTTTATTAGCTATAGGCTCCGTGTGTGCCAGTGATTCCGCAACTGACTGGTGCTTTCGCTCAAAAACCAGCTGGTGGGCAGTAGACCGCTGAATGCGGAGCTTGTACAATTGCTTGGTTAGTTTTAAAAAATTGCGATTGGCCTTTTTTTGATAGTCAGGTATACTTTTACTTCGATTTATGTATTTCTGGAATGCTTCGATGAGGGACAACATAGCTTCTTCTTCTTCCAATTCAAAATAGCTTTTTAGTTGAAGGATCTTAGCCCTAAGATGATAGGAGCTATCCGTAAACTCTACCGTATTCAGATATTCCAAAGCTTTTAAATAGTCTTGTTTTTCAAAATATAAAGCGGACAAGCCATATTTAAATACGTTATTCCGTTCTTCAGGCAACAGCGAATCCCGGTATTCATAGATGAAACCTTCTGTCCACTTGTATTCTTTTAATCGAATGCCGGCCGTAATGATGTTGATGTAGGTCCATTGGGTCAGATAGCCGTGCTGGAGTAAAATGGCTTCGTTAAGCAGTATCTTGTACAGCTCATGGATTTCCTGATAGAAAAGTTCCCGCCCGGAGTTGATCTTTCGTACGCAGTAATTGAGCAGGTATTTATAAATATTGTTGATCTCATGGGTAGGGAAAAGGGCAATGTGCTCGTTCAATAAGGCTTTGAGCTCAAAATAGTGATCGGTTGTGCCGACGTCTGACAGCATTTGAAAAGTTTTGAAATAGATTTGCAAAACCGGATGTTCCTTCAGTCCAAGGTTGTTTTGTTGATAATGACTGACCAAATCTTCCCAGAAATGGCACTCATACCCCGATTGTGTTACAATATTTCGACTCAGCATATCACAAGCGATGCTGAATTTGTGGCACCAGTAATAAAAATCCAATGAATCGTTTTTTTGTTGCAGGTTTTTGTCATAGGCCCTTTTCCCCTGAGCCACGGCATATTGATCGGACAGATCGTGGAAGGCCATTTTTTCATAATGTGCCTCGAAGCTGTCTTCCACTCGTTGCTCGGCTGTTCTTTCGTATTTCCAAATGGCCCGATCCATAAACTGTATGCCTTCTCTTTCCAGCAGGGCTTTCATAAGGAATCTCTTTTGTAGTAGTTCCTCCTGCTGAAACTGCTGATACATCAAAAAGTGCTCCAACAACTGATTCAGGTCTGAGATCAGATTGTTTATCCGTTTTTCATTATAAATATGTTTGGGGTAAAGTTGACTGTAAATTTTTCGCTTGTCCAGGTCTGCTTGCTCGATGTTGGGGTAGTGAGAAAAAACATATAAGCATAGTTTTTGAAGTGTTTCACTGCTCGTCATGAAACCCGAAAGCACAAAAGATTCAAACTCTTTCTGTTCTTTGAGGGAAAGATGTGTAAGTAGTTTTACAAATTTAGACTTATGCATAAATGTTTTTTGTAGAATAAAAAATTGATTATCAATGTATAATGATTGTGTGGTAAGTAAAAATAAGATATAATTCTGATAAAATGTACTTTTTTTTCCATAGGTCTTCAGCTAGATTTGTAGTGTGATTAATCTATTAACATGGCAACACCAAAACTATACGTCCCATGAAATTTATCTACAGCTTAATTTTTTACCTACTTAGCGGTTTCCTTTTATACGGACAAGGCTCGCCCGCGTGTAAAACCATTTACATCGGGCATGGCAATGCTGCTCCGGGCGAGCAAGTCTGTTTGGATGTCAAAGTCAAAGACTTCCAGGAAATGCTGGGTGCGCAGTTCACCATTCAATGGGATACTGCAATGCTGGAATACGCAGGCTTGGAAAACTTTAATCTTCCTGACTTGCTACCGAGCAGTTTCGGTGCTACTCCTGAGCTCTTGGCCCAGGGGAAACTCCCTTTTTTATGGTTATACATCAACCTTTCGGAAGATGGTTACAGCCTTCCCGACGACGAGGCGATCTTCACCGTTTGTTTTGAGGTGAAAGGCCCCGCCGGCAGCTTTGCCCCGGTTTATTTCAGCCAGTCGCCGACTCCTACCGAGCTGACGGGCTGGCCGGGCCCGCAGGCTTTTGAAAACTTCCTGACCATCAGCGGAGGCGTTTTTATTGAAGGTTTTCCAACAAGTGCACCTCTGGAACTATTATCTTCCTGTAGTTTCGGCAATACTTGTGATTCGATCTATACCTATTCGGCTCAGGTTTCGGGTGGTACTTTACCCTACGCTTATCAGTGGCGGTACAATGATTCACTTTTTGCCAACACCCCTGACATATCGGTTTGGGCTGACGGCAAGTACCAACTGGTCGTGACAGATAACGATGGGCAGGTTTTGTTCGTCGATTTTTCATCGGCAAGCAAGTCCCTGAACATCCAGGCTGCTGTGACGGACACTCCATGTGGACAGAATACCGGCGCTATTGACCTGGAAGTAATCGGAGGCAGCGGTACATACGACTTTCTCTGGTCAGATAACAGTACGGCTTCCAGCAGAGCCGATTTGGGCGCGGGCACCTACGGATTGACCGTCACCGACCAGGTCAGTGGATGTGCTTTTGCCCGTCAGTTTGTCGTGTTGAGTGATTCTTGTGAGACGGATGATGCCGCCTTGTTGATTCCATTTGGTATGATAGAGCCGAACGGCGGCTCAGCATGCCTGGATGTGTACACAAAAGGATTGCCTCCTGTAAAAGGCTTTGATATTAGTTTTAATTGGGATAGCTCGATCGTTCAGCTTGACAATGTGATTTTGCTGGACTCGGAGGGAGATAATTATGAGGTGATTGATTACAATGAAGGTAGGAATTCCTTCTCTTTTTCCTCCAGATTTGATGAAGCCGTCACCTATGAAGAGGATGCTACTTTATTTTTGGCCTGTTTCACGTCAAAAGTGGAAGGAGGATTTAGTGACGTTCAGTTCAATGAGCTCGAAACACAGATCGTTTTGGAAAATGACAGCCTCGTCACACCAGGATTAGAAAATGGTCGGTTGTACATCCGTTCTGAAGAAAACCTTAACATTAAGGTAGAAACAGCCGGTGCCAATCCGGAGGATACTGTTTGTCTGGCGGTGACAAGTGAAAACTTTACCGATCTTACCAATCTTCATTATTCCCTGACCTGGGATAACACGATCCTTGAATTTCAAGGTATCCGGCCTGGAATATTTCCTACGGCCGACAGTAGTGCGTTCATCAACTGGTCGGTTAATAATGGGCAAGGGGTGCTGTCGTTCAGCGGCTTTTATCCTGAAGGTAAAACAATCGCAGATGATGAGGTCCACTTTTCTATATGTTTCACCGCTCGCAGGGGTGGGGTAGGAGAAGTAATAGCGGCTTCTCAGCCTTACACGGTTGGAGCGAGCAATATATTGGATCAATTTGTACCTGTAAATATCGTTCCCGGCCTGGTCAACATCGGGGAGGTACCTCCTCAGGCGATGATAAAAGTTGGAGAAAACCGTGGTATCGTAGGAGAGGAGATCTGTGTGCCTTTCACGGGCGAGCAGTTTGAAGGCGTCCGGAAGATGGATTTTTCGATGAGTTGGGATACGACTATTATTGAGTTAAGTACCATTAACGGAAGTAACCTTCCGGACTTTCG
>JAUIKE010000321.1 GCA_030430845.1 Bacteroidia bacterium
TAAATTTTATTTGGGAGGTCGTTTTAAGAAAAAAACAAAGTTTTTTTCTTAAAACGACCTCCCAAAAGAATATTATTGGTTGTGTGAAAAGGCCGAAGGACTTTTTACACAACCCCTAGCATCTGTTTTTGGTCATCAGCTAAAAAATTCGGGATGTCTCATGTTTAATTAAGGATAACTCATCATACTGAGCCAATCACCTTTAAGCGTCATATATCGCTTCATCAGATTAGCAGTCATGCAGGAATGGATGGGTAAAAAACAGAGGATGTCTCCTACCTTGGTTTTTTCTAAGAGTTCTTCATTGGCTGCCACAACACCGTGTTCCTGAGAAAGTGACTTCAGGCAGGCATTTTGGGGATTCACAGTCCAGCCTCCATTTTCCCAGTTTGCCAGCATGCCATAATAGGTTGTGCCATTTGGGTGGGACCGCCGGTCCTTAGAAAAATGAACGCCGCCTCCATACACGATAATCTCATGTCGGGCAGGGTGTTTGGCTACTACCGGGCAGGCCATGGCTACGGCAATATCTTCTAGCTCGCAGGAGCCGATATCCCATTGCGAAAGGTCGTAAAACACGAAATTACCAGGCCGCATTTCGCTGATGCCTGGAAAGTTATCCATCACACTACAGGTAGGCGTATCACCGGCCGAATAGACCAGGTCGGGATACCGGCCGTCATACCGGTCGTGATATAATTGAAAGGTGTTCAGGTGGCTTTGGTGAATCTGAGCGATTTCTTCTTTTCCACGAGCACTGTAACTGTGCCCGGCATGGGCCAGAAAACCCTTTAGCTGAAGCTTGGAAGCTCCTGTGGCATATTCAAGTAGCTGATCGATCAGGTCAAAATCTTCCGGCCTCAGGCCTGTACGATGGTATCCGGTATCCGCTTTTACAAAAATACCGACTTGGTGGCTTAGTTCTTTCTCCAAAAACTGGAGGGTAGCCAGGTCTTCCACTACGAGATTCAGTTGAGTTTGAGTGGCTATTTCGTTGATGCGGTGAATCTCCCGGATATTGGTAGGAAACGCATTGATAATATTTTGCCAACCTGCCTCCGCGAAATAAGCAGCCATACGCAGCGAGCTGACAGCTATTCGGTCTACCCCGTAATCCCGAAACCATTCGCCCACCTCATGTGATTGGTGCGTTTTAAAATGAGGTCGGAGCGGTATATTATGGGCTTTAGCTTTTGCCGCCATCCGTTCTATGTTGCGCCGACATCGTTTTTCATCTAATAATAAGGTAGGTTCTATGATTGAATTCAGTGTGTTTTGCATGATCTTTCTTTTGAGAGATCTAATGTAATCAAAAAAGTAAAAAGGGGTTGTGTAAAAACGAGGAACGAGTTTTTACCCAACCCCTCAATAACTTGTTTCATCCAACTTCACCTTCCCTCTAAAGGTCCAGAATACAAAGGCCGTATAACTTAATACCAAAGGCGCACCGATACAGGCAATCAGCAACATTATACCCAGCGATTTTTGCGAAGCAGCTGCATTATAGATCGTGATGTTATACTGCGGATCAATGGTAGATAGGACCAGTACCGGGTATAATTCTATAGCTACTAGGATTAGCAGCATGGCTACTGTAAGCGAAGAAAAAATAAAAGCCTGACGATATTGATGTTTATTGACCAGCCTTGGAATATTAGCTATAGCTAAAAAGGCAATAATCGGAACAATGAACAGTACGGGTAATTCTTTAAAGCGATCAGTTAAATGAGGAATGTAGATCAGCGTATAAAGTGATACCAGGCTGAAACTGACTATAAAAAAGATGATGGCCCGCCTGAGCAATAGATGAATTTTTGCAAAAAGGCGGCCTTCCGTTTTCATGGTCAGGTAAATGGCTCCGTGCATCATGAACAGAGCAAGGGTCGTTATTCCGGTCATAATGGCATAAGGATTTAAAAATTGTAACCAGTTGCTCTGGAGGTGGAAGTTAGGACCAATCGGCATACCTTGAAGGACATTCCCTAATACTACTCCCAGCAAAACAGCCAGCATGATGCTTGAAACGTTATAGGAAATATCCCACATTTGTCGCCACCATTTCATGGGCTCCTTTGAACGAAATTCGATCGATACGGCCCGAAATATCAAAAAGGCCAAAAACAACATAAAGGGAATATACATACCGGAAAAAATAGACGCATATACTATAGGGAAGCCTGCAAAAAGTGCCCCGCCTCCAATAACCAGCCAGACTTCGTTGCCATCCCATACTGGGCCAATAGCATTCAGGGCGATCCGCCGACTGTTCTCTTTTTTGAAAAAGAGGTGCCAGGCACCGGCACCCAGGTCAAAGCCATCCAGAATAGCATATCCGCTGAATAAACCTCCAACGATGAGGAACCACCAGGTGGGGTAGTCGATGCCGAGAAAGTAGTGTAAGCTCGTTTCCATTATTTATTATTATATAGATTTCGTTTTTATGAATTGTGATGCTTGGTCCTCCTTCGTCGGCCCGATGCTAGGATGTTTTTCATGCCTGCGGCATGATGATGCTAAGGGGTGTTATTGCTAAGGTAGAAGTGAATTACTTCTTATATAAATTTAATCAACCTTAAAGCATCATGTGGCCGCAGGCCGCATTAGCATCCTAGCATCGGGCCGACGAAGGAGGACCAAGCATCACAATATTTTAGCACTTTCAATCTCCATGGTTTTATATCATTTTTTCTCAAAAACCTCCACCATACTCTCTTGCATACTACTGTGTTGTATATCTTTCTCCGCATACGGCCCTGCCTTAATCTTTTTAGTCAATAAATAAAGGAACAGAGCCAGCAAGATGGTGTAAATAACCGTGAACATGATTAGTGAGAAAAGTACCTGATTGGCGGTGACGACTTCCGAGAGGGCATCTGAGGTGCGGAGCAGGCCGTACACTACCCAGGGCTGACGGCCCATTTCGGCGGCGTACCAACCCACTTGATTGGCAATCTGCGGCAGAATGACCGAAAAGACAAACACCCATAGAAGCCATCGATGTTTAAAGAGCTTCCCTCGCCACCAAAGAAAACTGGAAAATAAGGTCAAGGCAATAAAAAATATACCGATAGCGACCATGATGTGATAGAATTGGAAGATGGCATTGATTGCTGTGGGGCGTTCGTCTTCGGGGAAATAATTCAAGCCCTTCACCGGTGTTTCAAAATCCTGGTGTAGCAGGTAGGTCAGTCCTTTTGGGATTTTAACACCGCTTACTTCCTGATTTTCTTTATCGACCCATCCGAATAAATAGGCATCCGCTACGGAGAGGCTATCAAAATGACCTTCCAGAGCCGCCAGCTTGGCCGGCTGATTCTTAGCAACACCGTCGGCGGAATGGTGCCCAGTGATCAATTGGCTAACAGATGCAAGAGTGGCCACTACCAGAGCTATTTTAAAGGCTTTCTTTGACAACTCAATATGCTTGCCTTTTAAAATGTAGTATGCATGTACACTTAATACTAAAAAAGCTCCGGCCAGAAAGGCCCCGATCCAGACGTGCGTTAGTCGGTCAACACTGGAGGGATTAAAAACCATGGCCCAGAAATCGGTAATTTCGGCACGGGCATTAACACCTTCCCCAACAATGTGGAAACCAGTCGGGGTTTGTTGCCAGGAGTTGGCCACCACAATCCAGACAGCCGAAAACATGGATCCCAGCCAAACACCAATGGTGGCAATAAAGTGCACCTTTGAACTCACTTTGTTCCAGCCAAAAAGTAAGATCCCTAAAAATCCACTTTCCAAGGCAAAAGCGAAAATTCCTTCCGCAGCCAGAGCGCTGCCGAATACATCCCCTACATAACGAGAATAGGTAGCCCAATTAGTTCCAAATTCAAATTCCATAACGATACCGGTGGCTACTCCGATACCAAAGGTCAGCGCAAAGATCTTGGTCCAGAACCGGGCCATATGTTCGTACATCTTCTGCCCGGTGCGCAAATACATGCCTTCCATGATCACCATTAGTAGCCCCAAACCTATACTGAGCGGCGGGTAGATATAGTGGAAAGCTACCGTAAAGGCAAACTGAATCCTGGCTAATATTTCTACATCCATAATATTAGTTGTTGAAATGGTCAATAAATTGGGTTAGTATTGGGTATTCTTAATTCAATGTTGCCCGTCAGTTGATTGATATTTTTTTCTGAATTTTTCCGGGCTAGTCGTTTCATATTTCTTAAAAAACCGACAGAAGTAGGAATTATCATCGAAGCCTAGCTCATGGCCGATTTCGGCTACCGTATCTCGCTCGTGCAGCAAAAGCCGTTTGGCTTCCAGCATGATCCGGCTTCGAATCATTTCTCCGGCTGATCTGTTGAGGATCTTATTGCATACGGCATTCAAGTAATTGGGCGTCAGATGTAGTAGCTCGGCATAATCCCTGACCTTATGCTTGTCTTTAAAATGTACATTAATTAACTGTTCGAAGTTATTGACGATCAAGGCAGCGTTTTTGTCGGCATTGATCTTCGTATGTAATTTGGACTCGTAAGCCCGGTTGGACTCGATCAAGACAATGTTCAGGTAGGATCGCAACACTTTGAGGTAACCCTCTTCTTTTTTCTCATACTCCTTGAGCATACAATTGAACAGGGTTTGTTTGTGCGCTATTTGCTCTGCTGACAATTCGATGAAAGGCCTCCTGGCAGTGGCATTAAAAAAAGGAAAATCTAATAATACATTGTTGTGATATCTCATATTAAAAAAAGCCGAAGTAAAAAAGATCAAATAGCCCTCCATGTCATGATCATCCTGCCAGGCATGGATCTGCCCCGGGTACATTAAAAACATAGTGCCGGGCCTGACTTCGAATTGCTCGAAATCTATTAATTGGCTGCCCCTGCCACCGGTACAAAACAAAATCATATAATAATTATGGCGGTGAGCTCGAGTGGATAGACTGGATTCTTCTATAAAATCCTCATATCGACTCATATCAAATTGCTGTTTTCTCTCATCGAGATCATTACATCTCAGTTGCTCGATATTATACGTTTTTGTTTTCATACCTGCTTATAATTACAATTCAAAAATAAAAGTAAATAAGTTCATGATCGCGGTGGATTTCAATGAAATAACGGTACTTATTACTCCTGTGTAATAAATAGTTCTATTCGGGAGATTTTTAGGCTTAGAATCTTAAGGGAAGGATAACGGGATTTATGTTTTTGATGAAAACTTTTGCTTACAAGGCGGTTAAAATCTGACTTTCAGTTTCTACAGACCTAGGTTTCTACTTGTGTGCCCAGATCTATTTCGCAATTCCACTTTGATCTGGTCTCCTATCTTATCAAGATGCCCTTTTCCTCTGAAAAAGACCTTGATAAAAATCAATCCTGCAAAAAAAACCATGAATGAAAGAGGAAAGCCCGCCAGTAACAACATCGAGATATAATTCCATCCGACAGCCTGGCAAATGAAGTATCCGCCCACCCATAGTGGGGAAATGGCAGCTATTCTTAACAGCAACTTTTGAAAAACATGGAACAGCCGGTTTTTTATTTCCCACTGCCCGTACAAGCGTAAGAGCTGCGGGGTAGTGAAATATTTTGCCCCGGTATCTTCCAACAGCGATAATTCATCTTCTGCCGATTGCTCTAATTGGCTGATCATGTGGTCGAGGTCCCTGATTGCCATAATAATAATGTTCTAACATGAATCATCCCGAATTTTCGAAAGGTCTGCAATAAACTGATGCTGTCCCGATTTTCAATCGGGAGATGCTGTGATGCTGTTTCACCAAAGGTGAAAGATACTGGCGACTTTTTTTTTCTAAAAATGGAGCCCTTTTTTCTACTTAGCAGTATAAATCGTTAGCATCGGGAGGGGTTGTGTAAAAACTCGTTCCTCGTTTTTACCCACCCCATTAAATTTTATTTGGGAGGTC
>JAUIKE010000087.1 GCA_030430845.1 Bacteroidia bacterium
CACCTTCTTTCCGTCCTATAAAAAAGCAGAATAGTAGAAATAAAATTACCATTCTGATGATTTCCCGTTATTTTAGTTGAAAGGGAAGAGTGGAATGAGTAATTTGTGGAGGCACAATCATATGAAAGTCAATCTTCCAAAATTTATCAATCAAGAAAAATTAATCTAATGGCAAAAAGAAAATTGAGGCTGACAGCTTTTGCCCGTTTTGTGATCGTTATGGTATTCCTGGCTCCCCTAGCGTATATGGGCGCTTCTTATTATAACGGCGAGGATGGTTTTCAGAACCTGAAGGATTTACTGGGCATTGGCCAAAAGGAGCAAACCGAGCAAAGTGATCAGCGTAATAACCAATTCAATAACAATAACAATAGTAAAAGTACTATTAGCTACGAAGAACTGATTAAGGAAAATAAGGTTTTGAAAGATTCCGTCAGATCCAAGGACCGACAGATCTACAAGCTTAAGCAGAGAATCATTGACCTTCAAATGGACCGCTAATATGATGGAAATGACGATTATTCAGGAGTATAGCCTGATGGGCAGCATTGTACGGGTATTACTGAACGGCTTGGCGATGTTTGCCATTGCTTATATACTGAAAAGTGTAGACTTTAAAACACTGAAGGATGCTATTATTGCCGCCTTGATCATGGCGGTCTTCAACGTGACGATCGCCCCGATCCTGGAGTTTTTTACCAGTCCCATTCGACTGATCACCTTCGGCCTGTTTAACATCGTTATCGATGCAGCCCTGCTTTATGGGATATCAGCTTTATTAAAAGGTTTTACCATTAAAGGCTTTGGAGGAGCTTTGCTGCTGGCAGTATTGCTTTCTATGGCCAATGGCTTATTGCATATGATCTATTTCGGATAAAAAAAGAGCCGGCGAATTCGCCGGCTCTTTTTTTATCTTTATACGATTTCTCCTAAAAATTCCACTTCCCCACTACCTAAGTTGTAATAAGCCGGGATAACTTTTACTTCTCTTTCACTCATCGCTTTTTGAATGATGGGAGAGCGACTGATGATCTGCGCAGAATTCATTTCAGCATTCTTTTTCACCACCGCATTTACGCTCTTGTCGGCTGAAGCATCAATGGCCGGTACAATTTCTGCAACTAAGTGGTTAAGGCTATAACCATTGTCTCCTCCGGCGATGGCCGCCGTCACAGCACCACAGCTTTCGTGACCAAGAACAACAATTAAGTTGACACCTAGGTGAGCAACCGCATATTCAATGCTACCTAATGAAGCGGTATTGGCTATGTTGCCGGCTACACGGACTGTAAAAATATCTCCAATTCCTTGATCAAATGCCAATTCCGGGACTACTCGGGAGTCCGCACAACCTAGTATGATGGCAAAAGGAGCCTGATGTCCTGTCAATGACTGACGTCTGGCGGAGGAGTTGTTGGGATTGGTCTGTTTTTCTGCTACATAACGCTCGTTTCCTTCCTTGAGTCGGGCAAGGGCATCCTGCCAACTTAGATTTTCGGCACTGCTCATTTTTTATGGTTTTATTATTGTGAATATAAAGTGATAGAGTGATTATTTTTTGTAATAGTAAAACTATAAAAAAAAACGGAAGTAGCGTTTTTTTTAATAAAAAAGTATGCATAAAGCTCCCTGGTGGGGAGGACTGTTAAGTTCTACCCGCCGCTGGGGCTCCATGCGATGACCAAAAGTTCAAATGTCACTATACTTACCATCTACTTTTCCTGACCGCCTCTACAGGCGGTTACCTTTTACTTTTTACAAGCAAGTTGCATCGCAATTTGCGTTAATTAGAAATAGATTTTACACCCACTCCAAAATTTTTTTAACTGAAAATCATGGAAGGCTGATTGAAAAAATAGTTCGATCAACTTGGGTTTAACTATATGTAAATCAGTATTTTAACGTACGTTGCCTGTTTGGTGTAAAAAGTTATTCATAAATGATTATTTATGTTTTGTATAAAAAATATAGATAGTAGTTTATGAAAAATAGCTTCATCTTTGAGGCATCGAAATCAAATTTTAAACAAAACAAAACAAAACAAAACGAAAGATCATGGTTATTGAATTATCTGAGCAGTATACGCACGGCCCTTGCAAAGTGAACGGCAAAAAATACTCTGATGATGAGTTACAAAAGGTCGTTCTGAAATGGATGAATAAGCAGGGTATCAATACCTCTCAAGTTAAGTTTAATCCTGACGGAACCGTCCAGGTAAATGAAGGCCCTAGTTTGAAACTGCACAGCCTGATCCTACAGGCAGAAGAACTGGGACTGGAAATGAAGTTTACCAAGAAAACACTTATTGAACTCTGCTAGATCTGCGGAGAAACGAACTGCTGAAAAGTCAACTTTAAACAAAAAACACAGAACATGGAATCACTAAACTGGCTAATTGGAAGTATCCCGGTCACAGAATTGTCGCCGCTTTATTGGAATAAGTTATTGATTTGCTCTTTCATTATCTGCCTGCTGCTTGTGTTGGCAGGATCAAAAAGGGTTCTGGAGTAGGAGTAAGGCGGCTGTAGGCCGCCTTACTCCTTTAATGAAAACATTTTTTTTCTAAATTTTCAAACCAAAGCTTAATTGTGAAGAACCAACTATTCATTCAAGACAGAAGTTCAGAAGATTTGCTTCTTCCGGATCAGAAAACCAAAGTAGCAGTAGCTATGGGCGACGGTATTGGCCCTGAGATCATGGAGGCTACCCTCAAAATATTAGAAGCAGTCCAGGCGCCCATCGAAGCGGAATTTGTGAAACTAGGCGAACAGCTTTACCGTGCCGGTAACACTGCCGGCATAGACCCGGAAGCCTGGGACATTATCCGACGAAACAAAATACTACTAAAAGCACCTATTACCACCCCTCAGGGAAAGGGGTATAAAAGCCTGAACGTAACCTTGAGAAAATCCCTGGGCTTATTCGCCAATGTGCGTCCCTGCAAATCTTTTCATCCTTTCATAGCAACTAAGCACCCCAAACTGGATGTGGTGATCATCCGGGAGAATGAGGAGGATCTGTATGCCGGAATTGAGCATCGCCAGACGCAGGACGTGGTGCAGTGCCTTAAATTGATCACCCGGCCGGGATGTGAGCGAATCATCCGGTATGCCTTTGAATACGCCCGCGTGTATGAGCGCAAAAAGGTGACCTGCATGGTCAAGGATAACATCATGAAACTGACAGACGGCTTGTTTCACCAGGTGTTTAAAGAAATTGGAAAAGAATATCCTTCCATCGAGCAGGAAGTGCAGATCATTGACATCGGTACTGCTAAGCTGGCCGACAGCCCGGAGAATTACGATGTAGTGGTGACCTCTAACTTGTATGGAGACATCATCTCAGACGTGGTGGCCCAGATAACCGGATCGGTAGGACTAGCGGGGTCGGCTAACATCGGAACGGACTGTGCCATGTTCGAGGCCATCCACGGTTCGGCACCCGATATAGCGGGAAAAAATATAGCCAACCCTTCCGGTCTAATCAATGCGGCTACCATGATGTTGATGCATATCGGAGAAATGGAAAAAGCACAGATTATCCAAAATGCCTTACTGAAAACCATCGAAGACGGCATCCATACAGGCGATATTTACGATGAGAAAGTGAGCCGTCGTAAAGTTAATACCGAAGAGTTTACAGCGGCTGTCATTGAGCGCCTAGGTCAGGAACCACAGGAATTGGAAGCAGTGAGCTATACTGGAGAAAAAGAACAGATCCTCATTCCTTCCTATGAGCGCAAGAAGCAGGAAAAAAGCCTGATGGGCGTAGATGTGTTCATCGATTGGGAAGGCACTGATCCGGATGTTATCGGCACGCGCCTGCAAGAGGCTGCCGGGCGGATCATGCAGTTAAAAATGATCACCAACAGAGGGGTAAAAGTATTTCCTAACGGCTTACCCGAAACCTTCTGTACGGATCATTGGAGATGCCGTTTTATATCCTCCGAGGCCAAATTGGTCAATGGAAAGGCCGATTACCTGCCGGTTTATTATGAAAGCGTAGTAGCCTTGTTGTCGGAATTGCACGCCAAAGGTTTCGATGTGATCAAAACAGAGAATCTTTACAGTTTTGATGGGAAGCGGCAGTTTTCATTGGGACAGGGGGAATAATAATAAAAAAACCGCTGCCGTTCGGCAGCGGTTTTTTTATACAGAGAAGCTCTCTCCACAGGCGCAGGTACGCGAAGCATTCGGATTGTTGAATTGAAATCCCTTTCCATCCAGGCCTCCGGAAAATTCGAGCGTGGTGTTGCAGAGGTACAGAAAACTTTTGAGGTCGGTAACGACCTTGATGCCGTTATCTTCAAAAGGCTGATCTTCCGGCTTCGGTTCATTGGTGAACTCCATTTCATAGGTCAAACCAGAACAACCACCACTACTTACCCACACGCGGATGAAATAATCATCTCCGTACCCTTCTTTTTCTTTTATTTGGGCAACTCTCTTTTTTGCACTATCTGCCACGAATATCATAGGTCTTTATTTTTATTCAAATTTATTCCAAATTATGTAAAACTGGTATTATTTCAAAAACATTATCGAAAACGACTTGGTTCAAGGGGGGCAGATTTGAGCTTAAATCAAACCTTCTTTGAACATCATCCACACTGGACTGATGGATCTCGCCTGCTTCACAGCCGCAATAATTTTCTGAGCTGCCTTTTCAATGTCTTCTTCCTGTGTAAAGCGCCCGAGGCTGATCCTGATAGAAGAATGCGCCCGCTCCTCATCCAACCCCATGGCCAGCAGTACATGCGAAGGTTCCAGTGAAGCTGATGTGCAGGCAGAACCTGAAGAGATGGCCAGATCGTGTTTCAGGCTAATCATCAAACCTTCTGCTTCCACATGGCGGAAAGCTATATTCGTAACATGGGGTAGGCGGGCAGCAGCCTGGTCAATATTTAGATAGGATTCTTCTACAGTATTCAATAAAGTTTTTTCCAGCCGGTTCCGTAACTCAAAGAGCCGGGCCGCTTCTTGTTCTCTTTCTTCCAGGGCAATGCCGGCGGCTTTTCCAAAACCTACGATAGCCGGTACATTGAGGGTGCCTGAGCGCATCCCTTTCTCGTGCCCGCCTCCGTGGATTTGAGCGGCCAGTTTGACCCTCGGGTGGCGTTTTCGTACATACAGGGCTCCGATGCCCTTCGGGCCATACATTTTATGAGCGCTGAAGGCCATTAGATGCACACCTGCTTCTCCAGGATAGGCAGGAATTTTTCCTACAGCCTGCGTGGCATCACTCATCAGGAGAACACCATGCTGTTCGCAAATCTCTCCTATGGCTTTCATCGGTTGAATAACGCCCGTTTCGTTATTGGCCCACATGATGGACACCAATACCGTATCAGGGCGAATAGCTGCTTTTAAGTCCTCCAGGTTTATATATCCGTGTTGATCTACATCCAGATAAGTAATTTCTCCTCCTTTTTTTTCAATTGCGTAACAAGCATCCAATACCGCATTATGCTCGGTTTTTACGGTAATAATATGCCGCCCTTTCCGATGATACATCTCATATACGCCTTTGAGCGCAAGATTGTCAGATTCGGTAGCACCAGAGGTGAAAATGATTTCCTCCGCTTCTACTCCGATCAGTTGGGCGATCTGCTTCCGGGCCTGGTCAACGGCTTCTTCGGCCATCCAGCCCCAGGCGTGAGATCGGCTGGCCGCATTGCCGGGGCGCTCGTAGAAGTAGGGAAGCATGGCTTCTACTACCTTCGGATCGGTAGGGGTGGTGGCATTGTAGTCGAGGTAGATGAAGTGTTCGTTGTTCATTGTGGAATGTGTTCATGTTTGATGGCTGTCTGGATCGCAGATTTTCGCGGATTGAGCAGATGTCACGGAAATGATTTTTGACCTTTGGTCAAAAATCTATCTGTGTAATCCGTTCAATCTGCGGAAATCCGTGATCCAGACAATAAAAACACCTCAAAATTAATGAGGTTTCTCACCTTCCCATTCTTTTAAAACTCATATCTTTATCACTTAACAAGTTTAAGCCTTCGAAGTTAAAAAAAGTGCAATATGCAAACCATTTTTGATGAATTTCCTCCAGTTTCCAAAGAAGAGTGGCTTCAGAAAATTGAAAAAGACCTGAGAGGGAAACCTTTGTCGGATCTGCAATGGCAATTAGAAGATAATATAAATGTGGATGCCCTGTATCATCCCGATGATCAGGTGCCGGCGACTGCCCTTTCCTGGAATGGAAGGAGCGAGAATGAATGGGAAATTGGAGAATACATCATTGAGGATAAAACCTCAGAAGCTAATAAATTGGCTTTAAAGGGATTGCAGGGAGGTGCTCAGGCATTGCTTTTCCGGCTTAAGAAAGATATTGACAAAGAAGCATTGGCCGAATTGCTGAATGGTATAGAATTAGACCTTATTTCAACCCATTTCGAACAGTTCTATGCCGATAAAGACCCGGTCAAACTCCTCAATCTGATATTTGACCATATTAAAGAAGTGGAAAAGGACCCGGCACTTATTGAAGGCTCCATTGATTTTGACCCGATGCTGGATTGGGTAGATCCACCTATGGATAAGATGAAGGAGTGCATTGTATTTTGTCAGGAAAATATGCCCAAGTTTAAAATTCTTCAGGTCAACGGCCGGGAGTATCACGGGGGCAATGAATATTCAAGCAGGGAATTGGGGTATATCCTGGCAAAGGGAAATGAATACTTGTCCTACTTAAGTGAACAGGGCTTAGATCCTGCGCTGGTTAACAGCCATATGCAATTTGCCATTTCCATCAGCACCAGTTTCTTTGTAGAAATTGCCAAGTTGCGTGCTTTCCGCCTGCTGTGGGGCAATGTATTACAGGCGCATGGCGTGGATCCGACTCAGATCCCAGCGGTGGAAGTTCACCTGGCTCGCGAAACACAAGTCGAGGATATTCATACCAATATGATCCGGGCTACCACCCAGGCCATGTCAGCCGTTATTGGCGGGGCCGATCGGCTGTACGTTCGTCCGGCCAATTTGGTAAAAAAGGAAGCACCTATGCCCTTTACTTTGCGTATTGCCAGAAATGCCCAGCATCTCCTGAAATTGGAAAGCTATCTTAACAGGGTAGTCGATCCGTCTGCCGGCAGCTATTACATTGAAGCCTTAACCGACAAATTAGCGGATGAGGCATGGGCGAAGTTTCAGGAAATAGAGTTAAGTAATGAGTTCAGCTTATAAAAAAAACACCGCCAGCGGCGGTGTTTTTTTTATAAGCTGAACTCTTCTAACATTTGCTCCCAATTCTTTTTATACATCCTTCCTACGGAAAACGGCTGATCCAATAAGGTAATCTTATTGGAGCTATAAGAAGAAATGTACTGGGTGTTGATGATAAACGATCGGTGAATGCGCACAAATCGATTGGCGGGCAGCATTTTTTCCAGCTTTGATAAGGACATTTTTGTGATCAGCTTCTTTTCAGGTGTAACGATCCGGACATAATCCTTCAGGCTCTCGAAGTAAGCGATATCCTGATAAAAGAACTTCACCATTTGCCGATCTACCCTGAAATACATAAAGGGTTGCTGACTAAGAGTTTTTTCTTTTTTTTCGGGAAAAAGATGGGCCGGGAACTGAATCGCTTTTTGCAAAGACTTCAAAAATCGCTTGAAGGAAATCGGTTTTAATAAATAATCAGCCACGTCCAATTCAAAGCCCTCAAAGGCGAAGTCGCGATAGGCGGTCGTGAGGATGACGGTAGGCCGGCTGTCCAGGGACCGAAGAAAATCCAGTCCATTCAATTGAGGCATTTTGATATCAAGAAATAAGAGGTCGACCGTATTGCTTTGGAGAAATTCGTAGGCCGCCAGGGCATTGCTGGACTCTCCGGCTAGTTTCAGCATATTGAGTTGGGCAATGTGACGTTTGAGTACAATACGCGCCTGCATTTCGTCATCCACAACCAGGCATCGATAGATTTTCTTTTTTGTAGTCGGGTGCATCATAAGCTTGCGGTCGTTTTTTTGGTTTGTAGGCTGTCTTCATTGATTGGATCTACTTGAGTCAGGGGAATTTTCAGGTTGACGCAAAAGGAGTCGCTCGTTTCTGAAATGTCCAGCTCGTGATCCTCTCCATAAATAAGTTGCAGTCTTTTTTTGGCATTGTTCAGGCCGAGGCCGCCGTTTTTAGAAGGCGCATGTTTGGTCAGGCTGTTTACCAGGTGGAGGTAGAGATAGTCTTCCTGTATCTGTATTTCCAAATTGATCCAGGGATTTTCAAGGTTTTCGGATACCCCATGCTTAAAACTGTTGTCCAGGAAGGGCAATAAAAGTAAAGGAGCAATCTTTTTATTACTGGGATCTCCATTGATCACAAAAGAGATATCCAGCCGGTCTTCAAAACGCAGTTGTTCCAATAAGATGTAAGCTTTTAAGATCTCCAGTTCTTTTTTGAGCGATGTAAAAGGTGCTTTGCACTCATACAGCATATAGCTGAGCAACTCAGAAAGCTTAACAACCACTTCCTCTGCCCGCTCAGATTTATCCAAAATAAGGCCATATAGGTTGTTCAGGGTATTGAATAAAAAATGCGGATGCAGCTGTTGCTGAAGCATTTGTAATTTGATATGAAGGTTCTTTTTTTCCAATTCGGCATTCCGCTCTCGTTCTGCCCACCATCTTTTAAACAGCAGGATCGCACTGGCAAAGCCAACGACGGCCGAGCCGTGTTTTAAGATGTTCGTTGAGGCATATACAACAACCGGAGTGGGTACTTGAGGAGCTTCATCAAACCAGCGATCTACCATGGGATGGATATACTGAAAGGTGATACTTTCTAAGATTGCGGCCAATACCATCGTAGCCAAAACCCCTGAAATGAGCAAAAACCAATTTCTTTGAGGATAAAACCTCGGTACAATACCAAAAACAATGGTGTAGGTCATGAGCGCCAATGTGAGTACCTGCGGAATGGTTTGAAAAAAGACGTTCCAATAACCTCGGCTAATACCCAGGTAAGTCGCGCTGTCGCTCATAGCCGACTTCGTCCCATAAATAAAGGTGAACAAACAAAGCCAGGCCATCCAATAAAGCAAGTGCCTGGATAGGCGGTAGGTAGTTTGCTTGGAAAAAATGAGCTTGGTTATCAAATCTTGTTGGGTTAAATGGTTTGTTAGGTTCCAGGGTTCCAGGGTTCCAGGGTTCCAGATGTACTGACACTTGAGGGCCTGGGCGTGCAAGCAACCTCTGCGAGCAAAGCTATTAAGTTCTGAGAGTCCAAGAGCCTCGGAGAGGCGAAATATCGGTAACAAAGTCCGGTACCTTGGCCCTTAAGCTCCAGCGGAGCGTTAATATGCTTCGTAGCAGTATGATGGTTTGAAGTTCCACATGGTCGGAACTTCCTAAGATGGAACTTAACAGTCCTATCTAGAGGGGCGGCACACGTTCTAAGGCCTTTCCTCTTACACAATTTAACCACAAGCCCGCACAATTACTAATCACAGCCCTTAAAGGCGACCAACAACGTTTTTTCGTCGCCGAACGACTCGCCTAAGTTTTCCATCTACAATCAGTTGTTAATCAGCTACTAAAGTTGTATAAGGAGGGAAAAGCCTGCTTTTTTACATCAAAAATCACCTATGGATCGAAGAAAATGGCTGCAAAACGCCGGATTAGGGGGCACCGCTTTTTTGTTGTCCCCACTGACCGGAGAAGCGATGACTCGTTTTTCTCTACATAATGAAACATCAGATAAATGGATCAACCTCGGAGCTAATGAAAACCCCTACGGCCCTTTCCCGGAGAGCCGTCGATTGGTTAAGGAATATATGAAAACGGCGAATCGATACCCCACTTTAAAAGAAGAACTCATCCAGCAGATCTCGAAAAAAGTTAATCTTGAACCTGAATACATCATGCTTGGAGCAGGTAGCTCGGAAATACTAGGCCTGGCTACCCTGCTTTTTTTACAGAACGGAGGTGAACTGCTCACTGCTACTCCTACCTTCCGCATCTGGATGAATATGGCCCGAACCCTCGGAGCTACCGTAAATGGCATTCCGCTCAACAAGGAAAAAAAGCATGACCTACAAAAAATGGAAAAGAGTGTACATGCAAACACCCAAATGGTGTATATCTGCAATCCCAATAACCCCTCCGGAACGGAAGTTGATCATGACGAGCTCGTGAATTTTCTGAGGACGGTATCAAAAAAGAGTCCTATTCTTGCCGATGAGGTCTATCAGGACTTTTCTGATGCACCCTCTCTGGCCAGGCTGACTCCGGAAATCCCCAATATGGTAGTCGCTCGTTCTTTCTCTAAAATATACGGCCTGGCTGGTATGCGCATCGGATACGGCATCGCCCATCCGGATACCATCAAGAAGTTGCAGGCCTTGCAGCCCTGGAGTGGGGTGTCGGTGACACAGTTGTCTTTAGCAGCAGGTCTGGGGGCTCTGAAGGATAAAAAAACCTTTGATTTTTCCATGGAGAAAAACCGGGAATCCTTAAAAATTACGACCGACTTCCTGAAAGAGCGATCAATCCGCTTCATTCCCACTAAAACGAATCTGCTTTACTTTTCCCTGGATCGTGTCCCCGAAGATTATCTCGATCGGATGAAGGCGCAGAACATCATCGTCCGCGAAGTCAAAGAGGCAGACGGCCGCTGGAGTCGCGTCAGCATGGGCAAACCGGAGGAGATGAAGCTATTCTGCAAACATCTGGAAGCTATGCTACTGTGATGATGTCCTATTTTAAAGCCCATAGGAACCCCGGAACCCTGGAACCCCGGAACTTTGTAACCATATATAATTCAAACTCAAACCAACAATATGAAAAAATTACCCATTCTATTCCTACTAAATTTAATTACGATGATGAGCATAAGTGCACAAACGGACTATACCGACCTGGAAGCGGTCAAAACTACTTTAGGCTATTACATGGATGGTGCCTCCAATGGGGACAAAGCCATGTTTACTAAGGCCTTTTTACCGGAGGGACAAATGCTGTTCGTCACCGATAAGGGCACTCAGATCATCCCTTTGAAGGATTTTGTAGCTCGCATGAAGGACGGTCAGAAAAACGACCGCAAGAACCGGATAGTGAGCATCCAGATCGAGGGCAACGCAGCGCAGGCGCGCCTGAGGGTGGAAACGCCTGATCTGATCTTTCATGATTTTATGAGCCTTTTGAAAACTGAGGATGGCTGGAAGATAGTCAGCAAGATCTTTTACAGAGAGGATAAGTAAGAGTGAGATATGAGGAAAAGCGGCCGGTAGGGCCGTGCATTGAATGGTAATAATTGTATACAGGAACACCGTATTCAATCTATGTTAGGTGCTGCCCTGAAAGGGCTTTCTACTTATTGCCCGGAGCAACGCTCCGGGTGTTAAAGGCCCCCCATTTCCCGCCCTGAAAGGGCTCTTCAATTAAACTGCCCTTTCAGGGCGCATGGAGGTAGGAGTTTATACACTCCGGGCGCCGCCCGGAGTTGATTTTGTATTTGCCTTTCAGGCAAAATATAATGCCAGTTGATTTATTAATTTTATCAATCAATGCACGGACCTAGAGGGCGCTTTTACTCATATCTTACCCTTACTTCACTATCCCAATCCTTGATATTTAGAATCAACTCATCAGAACCAGGATATTGCAGGTCCGTCAGGTCGAAATAGAAATACTCGCGGATATAAGCCTCGCAATGGTCATTATCTTCTACAACAACCTTCATGGCCAGTTGAGGAGGCTCCGATTCCGCATAATCTTCTCCCCCAATCACGGCCACCCCAATGCCCTTGCAACCACCTCCATAACCGATTAACAACTCAAGGCAGTTGTCCAGTACATTTACTTCCAACAAATCGAACTCGTCCGACTCAAGCGTGTTAAAAGCCGAGCGGTCATTAATGACAGGCTGACAAGTATCCTCTGACATCTTCAGAAAAGTATATTCATCGCCGGTTTCGGCATCAATCAGGATCAATTGCTCTGCTTCCAGGCGGTATTGGCTCACAGCTTCCAGCATTTTCGTGAACTCTGCTGACCAGGGCGTATCAGCCACTCGGGTCATACCAATGACGTTGAGCTGGATGTTACTATCCGCGTCATAGGTGAAAGTGCCGTGGAAAAGGTTGCGGGAGGTAAAGCCGCCCATGGTTTCATCTTCTCTTAGTTCGAGATGGGCCAATGGGAAAAGGTCAGAAGCATTATCAAAAACCTGCAGGTTCACTCCGGATTGGTATCGCCACAGTCCGAAAATGCTCTCCTCTTTGGGTTCTGCCTGGTTTTTTTCGCAGGAAAAAGCCAGGCTTAGGATTAAAAACAGGGATAATAAAGTTCTATGATACATGGTCGTTCTTTTTTATATAATAGACCGATGCATTTTATAAAAGGGTTGGGTTAGAAAAGAAAAAAGCTATTGCGCCTTTGCAATAGCTTTTTTCTTAGGGTGAAATTTAAAAAAAAATAGGTTGTTGCATCCGCAACAACCTATTTTTTTAAGGTAAGATAACAGTATCAATCACATGAATGACACCATTCTGCGTTTGTACATCGGTTGCGACGATGTTAGCAGTATTCGATCCGGCCATGATCATTGGAGGATTCTGGTCGAGATCAATCTCGAACTTGGCATCGTTTGACAAAGTAGTCACTTCCATATCATCTACCAGGTCAGTGGAACGTACATTACCGCCGGCTACGTGGTAAAGCAATACAGCTTCGAGGGTAGCCGTTGGGATGTCAGATACGCTATTCCAGTCAGGATTGCTGTCCAATAAAGTCTGGAAGGCCGCATTAGTTGGGGCAAATACGGTGAAAGGGCCGTTGCCGTTCAGTACATTCAGGAAGTCGGTGCTCAATCCGGGAGCAGTCAGTGCAGCTACCAGAGAAGTGAAATTCGGGTCAGCAGCAGCAAAAGTAACCACCGTTGGTGGAGCGATCACGGCGTCGATAACGTGAATGACTCCGTTAGATACCGTTACATCAGGGGTTACTACATCGGACTGGCCGTTGATGGTCACACCATTATCTGTATTGATATAAATGTTGGCATTGATGTCATTGCCGAAAGAAGTAGCGCTTAATGTAGTTTGATAACCCGTTGTTAAAGCGGAAGATCTTAACTCACCGGCGATGACATGATTGGTCAGTACCTGTACAAGTACTTCTTTGGGGGTGTTTTCGATGGTATTGGTTCCGGCAGCGTCCAAAAATGCCTGGAAAGCCGTGTTGGTCGGGGCAAACAAAGTGAAAGGACCGTTGCCACTCAAAACACTTGTCAACTCTGCTTTTACTACAGCATCTACCAATAAGGTGAAGTTATCATCCCCCTGAGCGAATTCAACGATATTAGGCGTTGCAGGGCTTGGTTCATCTTCATTGTCACAAGATACGAATACGAAACTGCTCAGTATAGTCAATAAGAGAGCAGGAAAAATGAATGCTTTTTTCATGGTTCCAATTTAGTTTAGGAAAATTATTGTTGTGTCGGTTTGTCCAACTCTAAAGCCAGGGGGAATGTTCTGGAGAGCAGAAAAATTAGGAGAGATTGGCTAATATTTTACAAAAGAGAAATTTTAAGCAGGGTTTTATGAACCATATTCAATCCACCACTTCCTTCATTTTCCCCGTCAGTTTCTGAACAATCTTAAATTTATTCAAAAACTCCTTGGCGATCACCCGGATCACGGTGTAGGTTGGGATGGCGAGTACCATGCCCACGATGCCGTATAGCTGAGACCCCATGAGGATGACGAGGAAAATTTCCAGGGGATGAGCCAGTACACTATTAGAAAAAATAAAGGGAATGAGCACCACATTGTCCAGCAACTGCATGCTGGCAAAAATAACGATTACGGTGATCAGAAGCGGCAACATCTCATTGTAAAACTCCAGGTCGAGGTTGGAAGAAATGGTAATAAACACGCCAAATAGCGCGCCCAGCAGCGGGCCGATATAGGGAATGACATTAATGATAGCGGCAAATAAGCCGATGAGCAGGGCGTTTTTTACACCGAATATGCTCAGGGCAATCCACATATATAAAGTGATGATGGTCATTTGGGTCAGGATACCGCCGAAATATCGACTGAGCAGATAACTTGAATCATCAAAGACCTCTTTGACTTGCTTGTCGTATTTATCAGGCAAAATGGCCAGGACAAATTCGTCGAACAGGCCTCGCTCTTTTAAAAAGAAAAAGGTGATGAAAACAATAGAAAAGATAGCGAAGAAAATGCTACCGGCCGCTCCGAGGGCCGAACTCAGGGTATTAGCCACCAGGCCTGGCTTAAAAACATTGCTGAAAGCTTCGCGGAGCCCTTTATCGATGTCAGCCGTTTCGGGATCTACGCCATGCTCGACCAGCCAGGCATTGGCCTGCCCGATGGGCTCTTCCAGGGCCTCTGCTATAGCGGGATAATCTACGCTTGCCAGGTTGCTGGCCTGTTGAATGATCAAAGGCACAAATAACATGACTAAGGCAGTGATTACTACAAAGAAGGTAATTAGGGTGAACATGGCGCTCAGGTTAGGCCCGGCCTTGAACTTGCCGATCTTGATGTATTTTTGGAAAAAATTCATCAGTGGTTGTCCCAGCATGGAGAGTACCCAGGAGATGAGTACGTACATGACAATGTCACTAAACACGTACATCAAAGCGCCTGCTGCCAGGATCGATACACCAATGACCAGATAACGGCTGAAGTTATTCATGGATTTTAGAGGATGTTTGCGCTAAGATCAACTTTAAAGCGGACAATACAAAATTAATTAGGGATTGGGGTAAAAGGCCATACGCCGTCGGCCGACGGCGTATGGCCTTTTACCCCAATCCCTAAATTTCACTATAAATTAACTTCAAAACTTGTTCTGATAAACCCCTCCCCCTTATTTTTAGCACAAAATAATTTTACCATTATGAACCGCATCGTGTTTTGCCTGTTGTTTGTTCTTTTTACGAGCCCGGTTATTTGGGCACAAGCCAATAAATACGGCAACAAAGCCACTCTTGAAATCATCGAGCCTGAAGGGCCTAAGCCTTGGACCAGCCTCGACCTCAACAATGATCCCGGCAACTTCCAGTTTGCCATCGTCACGGACCGTACCGGCGGCCACCGTCCTGGCGTTTTTATGGAAGGAATCAAAAGACTGAATTTGTTACAGCCGGAGTTTGTGATGAGTGTGGGGGATTTGATCGAGGGATACACGGAGGATGAAAATCAGCTGTTGCGCGAGTGGGAAGAGTTTGACGGATTCATTGACCAGCTGGAAATGCCTTTCTTTTACCTACCGGGTAATCATGATATTACCAATAAGGTGATGCAAGACTTCTGGAAAAAACGTTTTGGACCGACCCATTACTACTTCAAATACAAGGATGTATTGTTCCTTTGCGTTGATTCGGAAGATAATTATCGAGGTTCCGGCCGTGGTACGATAGGAGATGAGCAGTATGAATGGGTTGAAAAGGTGCTGGAAGAAAATCAGGATGTGAAGTGGACCCTGCTGTTTATGCATCAGCCGCTTTGGGTTCAAAATGCAGAGACCTTGCGTTGGCCGGATGTGGAAAAATTGTTGGCTAATCGGAAGCACACCGTTTTTGCCGGGCACCGCCACCAGTACGTCCGTTATGAGTACAACAACGGTAATTACATTATTCTGGCTACAACGGGCGGGAGCAGTAGCTTGCGTGGTCCGGAGTTTGGAGAGTTTGACCATGTGGTTTGGATTACCATGACGAATGACGGCCCTATCATTGCCAACATTCAGTTGGAGGGCGTATTCGATCAGGATGTGGTAAATGAAAAAAAGAAGGACTACATAACTGCTGTTACTGATCGGAAACCTATTACGATATACCCGGTATTTGCGGGCAAAAAGCTCGATGAGGGAAAGGCTCGTATCAAGATTTCTAATGATGCCGACTGGCCGATGGAAGTGAAGTTAAACACCGGTTTTAGCTGGTATTACAAATCGGCCTTGGCTCAAAATAAAATTAGGGTCGCGCCTAATTCCGTTGAATTTGTCAGCCTGGAAATTGAAAAACGCCCAAACCGCAGGTCATCGAACGGGGATCACATACCCCTAACGGCCAAAATAAGTTATGAAGTGAAGGACATGCCGAACATACAGGTGCCGTTCAAATACAGTCTGGGCATAGAAGAAAGGTGGAAACCCGAAAAAGCTCGCCGTAACTTGGTGGTGGATGGGAAATTAGGCGATTGGAAGGAGCTGCCTTTTGAGATTTTGCCTGAGGATATGGGCACTGTTTCCGGCCGTTTTGCTCTGGCACAGGATGGTAACTTCATTTACCTGGCTGTCAAAGTTGAGGACGACAAGCTGATGATCGACGACAAGCAATCGACCTGGAATCAGGATCAAATAGGTGTTATTTTGAATGCGGACCCGCTGGAAAAGAGCGCGATGGATCAGGGAGCCGGCTGGTACCGGAATTCCTTTTACTTCACAATGGCCCCTGAGGTAGACGGTCAGGCCGGGCCTTCTAATGGAGTTGATAAGCTGCCGGAAGGGACGCAGCTAAAATGCGTATCGGTCGTCGGAGGCTATCAATTAGAGTTAGCGATTCCCATTTCCTACATTCAGGAGCGCCAGGGCCCCAACTGGGAGACCTTCCGTCTCAACGTCATGATCCAGGACCGCGACACTGCGGATGGCGATGTACATCGTTATTTCTGGCAGCCCGAATGGCGCAGTGCAAATCGGGTCGGAGCGGGGATGTTTTTCAGGAAATAAGGTATGTGGGAAGTGGAGGAGAAAGAGGCTCTAATGATGTTGGGGTGGTGTATTCTGGTCCAGTAATACAGGAGGCAGGGAGGGTGCGCTAGTGACCTGGTGACTCCAAGTCACCAGGTCACTAGCGACGATTTTTGACCCCACAAAGATACAAACTATTCCACGCTTCCTCAAGCCGATGTCCGCTTTTGTCCGCTTTTGCAAGGTTTTTGATGGGCCCTTAAAAAGGAGGAAGGCGGGAGCAGATAAACTTACCCCTCCCGAAAGTGTTTCCATTGGAGTTTTTATATTGGACTGATTTGAATTTTTGGGCGGCAATTGGCTCAAGAGTTTAAATCAGTTCATTTTCTTTTACCAAAACTGCAAGCTTGAAATCCATATTAATCTTCGGCATGATCTTATTAGGGATGTTGTTTCCTATGGGCCACCACCTAACCTTTCTGGTCCGCTACTTCGTGATGGCCATGCTGTTTTTTGCTTTTTTGGACGTCAAGTTGGAAAGGGCCATGATTACCCCCGACCATATCAAGGTAGCTTTTCTGAATGTGCTCATCCCCTTGCTGGTTTTTTATATTCTGCAACCCTTTAACATGATGATCGCCCTGGCCGGCTTTGCCATCTGTTCGGCTCCTACTGCGGCGGGCGCACCCGTCATGGCGGTTTTTATGAAAAAAAATGTGAGTTTCGTGACCGCATCGGTGATTGTGACCAGCCCGCTGATGGCGATGGTTATTCCCTTTACGCTACCTTTGGTTTATCAGGTGAACGGCCAGATTAATGCCTGGGAAATATTGGTGCCGGTGGCTCAGGTCGTTTTTATTCCACTCATTCTGGCACAGCTCATCCGCAATTTTTTGCCAAAAATTAAAACCCGACTCCGGGTTTTTCATAAAGTGCCCTTTTATCTTTTTTTAGGCAATGTTTACATCGCCTCAGCCAACGCCACAAATTATATCCTGCATGATGAACAAACGGCCTGGTACGAGTTTGTTTGGATTGCACTGAGTATCGGGATAATATGCTTACTACAGTTCAAAATCGGAGAATGGGTAAGCAGGAAAGAAAATTATGTGGAAGGCGGGCTGGCGCTGGCCCGCAAAAATACCATGTTTGCCTTATGGGTCGCTCTGACGTTCATCAATCCGGTAACCGGCCTCGGGCCTATCTTTTACATCGTTTTTCACAATGCCTATAACAGCTGGCAGATTTATAAGTATGGCTAAAAAGTGAAGCAAGGTTTTGCATCCCTTATTAGCTAATACAATTTGATGAGGGTTTCTTTTGCGCCCAAGGACTCCAAATACTTCTTGACTTTTAAAGCGTCCTCCCCTCCTTCGATCGCATGATGCAGCAGTGTATATCCATGCGGGCCTTTAGCGTATAGGACATTTGGAAATGCCTTTAGCATGGTCTTGACGATTTTTATCTTGCCGAAAAGGCACGCTGTGAAGATATTGGCTTGGGCTCCTTTTTCCAAAAAGTATTGAGCCAGTTCTTTATACCCCACATGACTGGCTGCACCCAAGCCCGTCTCAAAATCTCCACCATTCCAGTCAAAAGCCGCATTTAGTAAAGTTGGATGTTCCTCTAATAAGGATTTAACTTTATCCATATCATTGTGAGCGACGCGTAAAAATTCCTCTACAAGTTTTTTATCCAGAGGGTCTGGAGCTGTAGAGGAAGCGGACCGAACCAAGCCTGGAGTCATGAAAGCAAGGCCGGAAAATCCCGCAGTTTTAAAAAATTGTTTTCGATTCATCGTTTTTTTCCTAAGAAACAACTTTTGAAATACAAAAACCTGATTTTTATTTGAACCAATAGTTTTGGAGGCTATTCACATCTATTCTTTATGTATTTGTAAAAAGAAGTTGGCATATATATCCTTAACCTTTACATAAAATTGAAAGGATTTGATCCAAACCACCTTATCTTTAGAAGATGAATGCTACGAAGTTGAAAGTTTTAGGAGGACATATCCTTTTCTGGTTGCTCCTGATGATGACTTTCGCCGTGTCTGAATGGGGATACCGGGATACTTTTGCCGATGCGATTATTTTTGAACTGTTATACCTTCCTGTTCGCATGATTGCGGTATACCTTAACTTTTATGTGCTCATTCCGAGATATTTATACAAAAATCAGATTATCAAGTATAGCTTGTTACTTACATTGGTTATTTCTATAAACGCTATTTTTCAGCGATATCTCATTTTTTATTGGGGATACCCTGTGTTTTTTCCCGATTGGATGAGCCCCAATGCGGTACCATTCAAAATCGATAAAATCACGCAAATTGCCGTGATTATTGCTACACCGGTTGCTTTTTCTATCGGTATCCGGGTTTTTTCCGATTGGTTTAAAGAAAAAAATAAGATCAAGCAACTGGAAAAAGAAAAGATCTCTACCGAATTAAAATATTTGAAATCCCAGGTGAACCCTCATTTTTTATTCAATACACTGAATAATATTTACGGATTGGCTATAGAAAAATCGGATAAGGTGCCGGGGCTGATCCTCCGTTTGTCTGATTTGTTGAGCTACTCACTTTATGAGTCCAGTCAACAAAAATTGCCGGTAGAGAAAGAATTAAAACTGATTCGGGATTATGTGGACATAGAAATGGAACGGTATGGTAATAGGGTAGAGGTTGTATGGGAAATAATTGATGAGGAAATAAAATACCTGGAAATCGCTCCCTTACTATTTTTTCCTTTGGTAGAAAATGCTTTTAAGCATGGAGTAAAAGAAGAAACGGGCGGCGCCAAAATTTTTATTGCCTTAAAAAAAGAGAAGGAAAACCTGTTCTTCCAAGTAAAAAATACGGTGCCGATCGGTTATCAGGATAGCGAATCCAAAAAAGCGGGTATCGGGCTCTCTAACGTTCGAAGGCGTCTGAATTTGACATACCCCGATTCATACCAATTAAAAATTGAAGAATTAGACAACTGGTTTTGCGTTCGCTTAAAAATAAAGCTATGAATCCGATAAAATGTATGGTCGTTGATGATGAGCCGGTCGCTCAGCGAATCCTGGAGGGGTACCTTGCCGATTTAGCAGAGTTTGAACTGCTTGCCGTTTGTAATAACGCTTTGGAAGCAAGAGCCTTTTTGAATGAAGAATCTGTTGACCTAATGTTCCTGGATATTGAAATGCCGAAGCTGAAAGGCTTGGATTTTATTAAAATCTTGTCGGAGCCTCCACAGGTGATTATTACTACTGCCCATCGAGAGTTTGCTCTGGATAGCTTTGAACTGGAAGTATTGGATTATTTGCTTAAACCCATCTCTTTTGATCGCTTTTTGAAGGCCTGTTTGCGATATAAAAAACTTTTTTCGCCTTCCGGACAAGAAACAGATTCACAAAGCAATCGGGATCCGGAATTTTTATATGCCAAAAGTAATCGAAAAGTGGCTAAGATTCCCATCGATGACATTCTTTACCTGGAAGGCATGAGTAATTATGTGAAGGTGGTTTGTGAAAGTCAAACGTTTGTTGTCTATAATTCCATTACGGGAATGCTGAAGGAGTTACCAAATTACTTTTTGAGAATCCATAAATCTTATGTTGCTAATAAAAACAAGGTGTCTTTTTTCTCCAAAGATCAGGTAGAGATCGGAGAGGTACAACTACCGATTGGGAAGACTTATCAGGAGGATATTAGTGAAAAAATGTAGCATACTTCCTTTTGACAGCCTTTGAGGAGTGGGGTGTTTTGGTCCAGCAATACAGGAGGCGGGGAGGGTGCGCTAGTGACCTGGTGACTCCAAGTCACCAGGTCACTAGCGACGATTTTGACTCCCACAAAGTTACCACTTTTTCCGCTCTCCCTCAAGCGAGTGTCCGCTTTTGCAAGGTTTTGCAAGGCTTTGCAAGGCTTTTAATTCTTATCCACCGGCTCATATCCCATATTCGTCTCCTTTTCCAGGAGGGGGACCCCCTCATCCATCCACACAGGCAGCGGGCCGTCCATCAGGTAGTGGTCGAAAAATTGCTGCAGGCGTTTCTGGAAATCCTTCCGGTTGGGCAGTTTGAGTGGCCAGTGGGGCTCGTCATTGTAGTTGAGCATCCAGGCAGGCTTGTTCAGGCGGCGCATGGCCATGAAAAATTCAATGCCCTGGTACCAGGGAACCGCACTATCATGATCATTATGCAGGATCAGAACAGGCGTTTTGATCTTGTCAATGGTGAAGATCGGAGAGTTCTCCATGTACCGAAGCGGATACTCCCAAAGCGTACCCCCGATCCGGCTTTGCGTGTGCTCATACTGGAACTGCCGGCTCATGCCCGATCCCCAGCGAATACCTCCGTAAGCAGAGATCATGTTGACCACGGGCGCTCCCGACTCCGCACAGGCGAACAGGTCAGAGCGGGTTAGCAAGTATGCGATCTGATAGCCTCCCCAACTATGCCCCTGCAAGCCGATCTTTTTCTCATCAATAAAGCCCTGGTTGATCAAATGCGTCACACCGGCTACAACGGAGTTGTAGGCGCTTTCTCCCGGATAACCGATCTTATAGGGAATATCAGGGTTGAATACGACGTATCCCTTGCTGGCATAAAAAGGATAATTCATGGTGGATCGATTGAACTCCGGCGCCCGGTGACGGTTCAGGCCATTTGAACTTTTCTCATAAAAATTCACGATCATCGGATACTTCTTGTTGGGGTCAAAGTTATCAGGCTTTACCAACAAACCTTTTAGCCGCTGCCCGTCTAAAGAAGTGAATTCGATCATCTCCATATTTCCCCAGTGATACTCCGCTTTTTGCGGATTGGCGTCACTGATGCGCAAGGTTGTTTTCAGGTCCGTACTGTACAGCAGATCCGGAAAAGTCTGGTAGTCCTCTTTGGTGAACAACCAGCGGTCGGCGTCCCGGGCTTTGATGGGGCGTCTTGACAAGGAGAAACCGCCTTGCTGGAGTACATTCTTGACACCGGTGTGGATATTGAACCACATATACCCTTCATGCTTGGTTTCTTCATCCGTAAAATGAATAAGCATAGGCTCTACTTCTTCGATGGCACGGGCCTCCGGATCGACTTTTATGTACCGGTGAATGTGTTTTTGGTCCCGGCCTTTGAATAAGTTGACTGGATTGATGTTGCCCATCGGGTCAATTTGCCAGATGTCATACCTATCATAGAGGTAGATAAAATCATCATTGGTCGTCCATCCGGCCAGGCCGTAAGGGGAAGGATAATTGGGGCTGTCGTTGAGTTCGTTGTAGAAAGGGACGCCCAGATCAGCCGTGATGTTTTTGGTGATGTTGCGTTCGATAGCATGCACAAACCAGGAAGAGTCCGGTGAGCTATACCAGTATAGGTACTTTCCTTCCGGAGACAGACGCACTTGCCCGCGTACCTTATCTATCACAGATTTGGCTTCCCCGGTTTTTGAGTTGACCAAAAATACCTCTCGGTGAGAGGGGCCACCTTCCCAGGAAGTTTGGCGAACATATCCATCATCATTATAACCGACTGCCCAGAGAGAGGGGTTTTTAGCGTCAATGCTGACATTAGGTACGGCCTGGTCGGCTAGTTGAATGACCTCGCCGGATGCTATGTTCACCACACAGCTGTAATACTTTCTCTTATCCCTACTTAGCTGTACTTTTTGCTGGGGATAAATGCGTTCGTCTTTGAAGTTCCAGACTTCTACAACCGGCCTTTCTTCGTCCAATACTTTTTCGTCTTTTTCAGGAAGAGCAGGGGCTATACCAAAAAAGAGCTGACTGCCATCTTCCTTAAATTGTGGGGAGGCATATTCGCTGATGTGCCACTTGTCCTCCAGAAAATCGCTACTTGCATCGGCGATTGTTTGGAGGCCGGTGTTTTGGGTCCAGTGATGAAGAGCTACACTTTCTGCTTCTTTGTCTTTGAGGGTTAAAAAGGCAACTTGTTCACCATTTGGATCGAAACTGAGAGATTTGGTGTCGAGACTGTCCGACCAGATATCCGTGAAGCTGACATTGTCTGTATCGAAAAGGCTAACTTTGCTCAGTTTCTTCTGATTGGTACTCAGCAATATTTTACCTGCTTTTTCTGCAAGGGTATAATCGGTCGTATTAAGAACCCGGAATGCTTGGTCTTTTTTAAGATCTCGAATGACGAGCGGTCCGTTTTTATCTTTTCTGTTGTCCTCCTCTTCATTGGCCTTGGCATCAAAATGAGCGACCAGCCAGCCACTCCATTTCTCGGGTAGTTTAAAAGATTTAAGATAGGGAAGTTTGTCAAGTTTTTTGGTGTCCAGGTTGAGAACAGCCAGGGTATCCTGCGGCCAGTCTTTTTTATCGACCTTCGTGACCTTCATTTGCCGAATGCTGTCCTGATGCGGCTTGATTCGGAAGACCAGGAATTGATTATCTGATGAAAAAACTGGATCGGTTCCCCGTTCAAAGATCCATTCCTGAGGATTAGCGGTATTAAAAAGGATGGTTTTACTATCTCCTTCAATAGGCTGGAGGGTGTAGCAAACCCATTGGCCGTTATGGCTGATCTGGGGGGATTCTATTTCGTTCCATCCGGAAACGGCTTCGTGGGTGAGGGGCTTTTTATTAGTTTGGGAAAAAAGAAAACCAGGTAATATTATGAAAAACAGGTAGAGGAATCTTTGCTTGCTCATACGATCGGTTTTGATTTGTTGAGCAACAAAAATAATAATAAAAAGCAATGAAATTGGGTGACACTTGCCACCCAATCAACTAAAATCAAACGATATCAATATCTTTTCGATAAGTCTCCGTTCCGGCTAATTTAGGCAGCTTAATTTTTAAAACGCCTTCTTCATAAGCAGCCGTGATGTTTTCCTTATCAATCTTTTCATTCAATTCGAAGATGCGCTTAAAGCCTCTGGGGTCGAACTCCTGGCGTTTCATGCCCGGATTATCCACAATTTCACTTTCGGCTTTACTGGCGCTGATTATTAACAGGTCGTCTTTTATTTTGACCTGAAAATCGCTTTTGTAAAAGCCGGCTGCGAAAACGGAGGCTTCGTAGTGGTCGTCAAATTCTTCGATGTTAACCGGCGGGTATCCCCATCGGCGGCCTCGGCCATGGCCGTGCCGTCCGAATTTGTTTTCCCAATGTCTTCTTCTGTGTTTGGCGTGCTGCGCCCAATGTTGATGATATGCTTTATGATGACACATAGTCTTATTTTTTTGTTAATTAAATAATGTTCAATAATGGCCGGCTGTAGCTGCGAACATTGAAGTTTAATAATATTATCCCCCCCGCCGGGGGATAATATTAATTTTCTATGTTCGGGGCTAGGGCCGGCCATTATTGAATTTTAATGATTTGCCATTCCGAAACAGCGGCTTCCTCCCGATCGAACTCAAAAAAAGGAACCTCCTCAGAACGCCCCTCCTTAAGTAGTCCCGGATAAGAACGGTGTCCTGCTCGATGATATGGGTGATATTGGTTCCAGCCGAGGCCGCTGAAAAAGTAGCGGGCACGCTGTATGAGAAAAAATACGCCACTCAAAACGGCTGCGAGGACGAGGGCCACTATTACGAAACGGGCGACAAAAAAGAACAGAATAATACCCAAAGAAAGGGCAAAGAAAAATTGGAATGGTTTCATGGCTTTTTTGATTAATTGTGTAAAAAATGAGTGATGATTTCGTGTACACAATAGGGAAGACGGATGAGAGGGAGAATTACTTTAAATGGGGGCGTTTTTTTTGATTTAGGTAAAAAAAGCATCAGTATCGGTCAGCAGGTTTCGATCAAACCATTTAATGCTTTTCGGATTTCCGGAAAAAAATACCGATTGCGAAAACACGATTTAGAAATGCGCTGAGGGCTATCAGTAGATACATGACCTGTATACCTCTCTCTTTGGGATCAGAGGGAAGGTAGCGTAATTTTACTTTACCTGTAAGGAATTCCAATGCTAAAATCTATTAAATAAACTTGACAAGATTCAGTATAACTTTAATCCTGATTGTATTGTACACAGGATCGGTCCAGGGCCGGATCAATGCTTGTACAGACATTTTGTTTCCAAGTAAAAACAACTCACTGTATCAAGGCGTTTACTACAGCGACTTAAAATGGAATAAGAAATAATTGACCGTAGCTTTTAATAATGGCTCGGATTATTTACAACAAAAAGAAATCCATTCTTAAAAAACGAATATGGAAAAGAAAAATAAAGTATTTATTGCAACAAGCATTGACGGGTTTATTGCAGACAAAGACGGAGGGATCGATTGGCTACATTCTATTCCTAATCCGGACAATATTGACATGGGGTATGGTGAATTTACAGCCCGGATAGATGCCCTTGTCATGGGCCGCACGACTTTTGAGACTGTCTGTGGCTTTGATATGGATTGGCCCTATCAAAAGCCCGTTTTTGTATTAAGCAACAGCATGACAAGTATTTCAGAAGAATACAGGGATAGGGCTGAGCTTGTAAAAGGGACTACAAAGGAGATTCTTGAACAAATTCATCATAAGGGATGCCATAACTTATATATAGATGGAGGGAAAACCATTCAGAGTTTTTTAAAAGAGGACCTAATTGACGAAATGACCATAACGATCATTCCTTATTTATTAGGTGGAGGTATTCCGCTGTTTACTGAGCTTCCTGAAAGACTGGATTTTGAGTGCGTCCATTCAAAAATATATTTAGGTAAGGTTGTTCAAAACTATTTTGTCAGAAAAAGAAAACATTAGCAGCGCTTCTTCCACTTCTCCTTAAAGGCAGCCTTCTCTTCATCGCTCATATTCATCCATTTCTCCTTCCAGTATTTTCTCTTGGAATGGCTTGATTTATTCATGGGCGGACCAAAGCGGAAACTTCCGAAAAGGATACGAGCAAGCAACAATAAGCCAATGGCTTGCCAATAAGATAAAGGCCGCACGGAAGTGACTTCCACGAGGATGTTATTCCACAACAGCATGACGATCCCTCCCAAGGCTGCAATAAAGATGGCTGCGACCAAAAGAAAGAAAACTATTTTCAGGGGATGAAAGCCCGGACCCCGACCTTTATATTTGTAATACATATGATTAGTAATTTAAAAATTCTTCGTACAATGTTTCTAATTTTTCCCGTAAAAACTTCACGGCATACCGTTTTCTGGAAATCAAAGTTTTAATATTCTCACCCGTTCTGTCGGCTATTTCCTGGAAAGTCTGGTCTTCCAACTCGTTCCAGATGAAAACCTCTCTTTGTTTTTCCGGTAATTCATCCAAGGCTTCTGTCAATTCTTCCCAGAACATTTCCCGAAGGGTTTCGGTTTCCGGTGTATTGTAATCCGCCATTAAGATCTCAGGGAAAACGGTATCTCCTTCCTCATCCTCATAGGCATAATCTTCGAGCAAGTCTGGCTTTTTCTTTCTGTAGTTATCGGTGACCCGATTTCTGGCTACGCGAAATAGCCAGCTGCTGATCTGTTCGATGGGGTTGGTTTCGATGACTCTGGAAAACTGAAACCAGACATCCTGGAAGATATCCTCTGCATCGGCATTGGAAGACACTCTTCCCCGGATAAACCGGAAAAGGCCCTGGCCATATTTTTTCATGGCGCTGTTGACCGTTGTTTCGCGCTGCTGGGCCATATCTTTGGTGGTGATTGAATCTTCCATTAGTCAGGGAAGACGTATCAAGCCGTATTTTACTTTAAAGAAAGATAAGTTTTTTTTATTTAGGGGAACTTATTTGGTGCTTCTGGGGATAATAGGAAGTAGAAAGCATGCCACCAGCCTGTCAAGTTACCAGGATGGCAAAAAAATCACCCGAACCTCGCATAATCATGTCAAAAGTCTTTAGAGTTATCAAAGCCGCGATACAAGGAAAGGAAAAGAATTTCACCAGCGGCAGCATCAATCGTGCCATTGTATACCTATCTATTCCCATGATTCTGGAAATGATTATGGAATCCTTATTTGCGGTGGTGGATGTGTTTTTTGTATCGCAAGTAAGTGTGGATGCCGTTTCTACTGTTGGCCTAACCGAATCAGTTATTACGCTGGTATATTCCATTGCTATTGGTTTGAGTATGGCTGCTACCGCCATTGTTGCCCGCCGAGTGGGTGAAAAAAATGCAGAAGGCGCTTCTCATTCGGCCGTTCAGGCCATTCTGATAGGTGTTTCAATATCGGTCATTATCGGTATAGCGGGGTTCATTTTTGCGGCCGATATCCTTAGGTTGATGGGAGGGAGTGAAGAGTTGATTGCAGAAGGGGTGGGTTATACACAGGTTGCCTTTGCGACGAATGTGGTCATTATGCTCTTATTCCTTCTCAATGGGATTTTCCGTGGCGCAGGGGATGCCAGTCTGGCTATGGCATCTCTTTGGGTAGCTAATATCATTAATATCATTTTGGATCCTTTGTTTATTTTTGGTATTGGTCCATTTCCGGAGCTTGGTGTAATGGGAGCGGCAGTAGCTACAAGTATTGGAAGGGGACTGGGAGTTGTTTTTCAATTGGTCATTTTATTTAGGGGGTGGGGTATTATCAAGGTGTTGGCACGACACTGGAAGCCCAATTGGGAACTCATAAAAAAGATGGTCAAAATTGGATCTTCCGGCACCATGCAATTCCTTATTTCTTCGGCTAGCTGGATCTTCCTAATGCGAATCATTGCCATTTTCGGGAGTGAGGCTATTGCAGGGTATACGATTTCTATCCGTCTGATCATTTTTACTATACTACCGGCCTGGGGATTAGCGAATGCAGCAGCTACACTTGTTGGGCAAAACCTGGGTGCAGGCCAGCCTGAGCGAGCCGAACAATCCGTTTGGAAAGCGGCGTTTTATAATATGCTCTTCCTTTTAAGCGTATCGATCGTGTTTTTCGCTTTTGCAGAGTCTTTAATGGGCTTCTTTACGGATGTGCCGGCCGTGATCAATGCAGGAGTACTCAGCCTTCGCATTATATGTGTAGGTTATGTCTTTTTTGCCTATGGAATGGTCATTAGTCAGGCCTTCAATGGAGCAGGGGATACGCGTACGCCCATGTTCATCAACTTATTCTGCTTTTGGTTGCTGGAAATTCCTTTGAGTTATTTTCTCAGCGTAACACTCGATATGGGCTTAGCCGGGGTGTGTTGGGCTATTGCCGGAGCTGAAACGGTATTAGCCATATTGGCAGTGATCATCTTTAGGAAAGGGAAATGGAAAAAAATTAGCATATAATGGGGTTGTGTAAAAACTCGTTCCTCGCCTGCCTGACGGCAGTCAGGTTTTTACCCACCCCATAATTTATTTATGGTTTCCTCCCTATATTCAAATATCTGATCCACCATTTTTTCAACAAAAAGGGCATTGGCTATGGTGCCGATAATTCCATAGGGTACCTTGTAGTGTAAAATATCTTTCATTAAAGTACCTCCGTCTTTTTCCTCAAACCAATGCTGATGGTGCCAGAAGGCATAAGGGCCGAAGCGCTGCTCGTCGATGAAGAACTGTCTTTGTCGGATATGAGTAATCTCGGTTACCCAGTTCATTTTGATACCCAGCAGTGGGGCTATGTTGTATTGAATGATCATGCCTTCGTACATTTCAATACCCTCGAGGTCGGAGAGGATCTCAAATGAAACATGCTCCGGGGTGATCTCGTTGAGGTTTTCCGGACGGGAAAAAAAAGACCAAACTTCATCCAATGGCCGGTTGATCCAAATTTCCCAAGATTTTTTCTTAACGATCATAAATACATTGATATGAAAGATGATGTAAAACTTTGTTCAAAACAAGATTTTCGTGGAAAGGTTTTGAAGCTGCGGCTTGATAAATGACTGATTTCACCCCTTTTGGAGGAAAAATAAACTTGGTGGAAATGTTAAAGTTTATTTGAAGTTAAAAATAAATAAAAAGCGAACGTTGTTTTTATAGTGTTGATTTTCAGTTGTTTGTGAGGCGTAATTCCCGGAGCTTTCAAATAGTATAATTTTTTAAATATATTAAAATTAAAAAAATATGAAAATTACCCCCTTTCAGGTATGTATCTAATATAGATAAATAATATCTTTGTCGATGAACGAAAGCAAAAACGTTCCGATTAAAACATTAAAATTATATCCCTTAAACCGTTTAAAGCGTAATCCCATGACTACTTACACATCTTTCGTCAATAAACGTCCGTTTATTCTTCACCGATATATTTCCGATAGCTCTAAGAACAAATTCCTTCCTATTCCTACTCAAGGCAAGTACTAGCATTTGGGGGATTTAACTCATTTGTACGCGTTTACCGTTACTTGTTACGAGGCTTACCGTCAAAATTCATGGAGTTAAATTAAATTTGTATGAGCTATAACTACAGTCGCTTAAATATTTTTATTAAAATAATGTTTGTTGTGCCGGTATGCTGTCTTTTTACAATAAGCAGCATGGGCGCCCATGATATGTGGGGAGGGCTAGAAGAAAAGACCGAGGGTCTTCCATTGGTTGACCCGGAAACTGACTGCCAACCTGTATTTGCCATAGAGCATCTTACCTTTAATTGCCTGGAAGCTTTGGCCGTAGATCAGCTTCCATTTCCGAATGTTTATAGTACATGTGGCCAGATTGTGGAATTGGACTATGTGGATGAGTATTTTGACCTGGGATGCCACGTCAACGGTTTTGACGGGTGGTTTAAAAAAGATAATTGGATTCAATCAAAGATAAAAGGTGACGGTGGGGTAGATGTCACCGGAGCTCCCAATGCACTATTAGTTGAAGGGGCTAATAAGGCTCTAGTTGAGGTTATGCCTGGCAGCACTACTTCCTTAACGGTTGTAGTACCTGCTGATGGATTTATAACATTTGACTGGAGTATTGTTGGGGGCTCCAATCTTTCGTTAACTGTTAGAGCAGGTGAAAGTACGGTTATTCCGGATCGGTACTTTGTATCACAGAGTCTGAAGGCCGGTGACACGTTTTCTCTGCTCTTTCAGTCAACTTTTCAGGGCCGGATCGAACTGAGTAACTTCCAGTTTTTAAGCAATATAAATACGCTTATTCAAAGGACCTGGAAGGCAAAAGATGAAAGCGGCCAACAATCAGAAGCCGTACAATTCATCGGAGTGAAAGGTATTGAGGCTTCTCAGATTCTAATGCCATTAGATATTAATACTTCTAAGACTGCTTACAGGGATGAAATTCCCAGTCCGGAATTAAGCGGTTATCCTATTTTCGATAAAGACGGGGATTGGATTACTTCTGATGATCAGATTTCCTTGCAGGGAAAGTCCTGTTCTGTGAAAATGTCCTGGTCAGATAAAGTCGATGCGCAGACTGACAAAACCATTATTAGCAGGAAGTGGGTCATTGAGCAGGGATGCGGGCGGAATACCATCATCCATACACAGGAAATTGTTCTACAACATAAATTTACAGAGCAGGTTCAACCGGCCAGAAAAGGTATCGGTTCTTCAGGCAAACATGGTTTGAATGATGATCAACCCTCAAGAAAGAAGAATTATTACAGCTTTATTGGCGAGGAGGATTCCTCTGGTCCGAATTAAAAGCTGACAATATAAAGAGTACCTGTAATGGTTGTTTTGTGAAAGACGCCGGCTTACGGGTTTTCAGGTGTAATAAAATTACTTTTCGGCGGCATGATGTCCGCCTTTTTTTATGTAAAAAGGAGGTGCCCGGGCGGACACCTCCTTTTTACAAAAAAAGAGCCTATGCGATCGCATAGGCTCTTTTTTTTCACTGGATCAGTTCTCCATCTTGATATCGCAAATAAAACTGCCTGCGATAAGGCCGTCCGGCATTAGCCGTTTCGGTATATTCCCAGTGGCCTTCCATTTTTGCGTTTTTAACCCATCCTTGCATGCGCACTTCAGCAGAGTCGAAGAAGAGCCAGGTCCAATATTTTTCTTTTATAGGTTTGCCTTCCATATCATAGAAACGCCATTCGCCCATCATTTTCCCGTCATTATACATACCTCTCATAGCTAATTGGCCGTTAGCATGATAAAATACGGCGCGTCCATTTTCCTGATTATTCCGGAATTCGATGACCTCCGCAATCTGCCCATCTTCGTGCCAATGTTTAAATTCTCCTTCCAGTTTGCCATCTACTGTGATGGCATGCCAGTAAGGATTCCCGTTTGGATAACGAAAGGTCCATTCTTGCACTCTGGCATCCTCACTAAAGATCCCTTCCATCCAAACCATGCCGTTGTCGTAATAAACCGTTTCGCGAACTTGATTCGCAGCCGCAATCTTTCCGTCATACACGCGCTCGACCTTTAATTCCGTGCCAGGATACACGGAAGTAATGACTCTATTCTGAGCTTGTAAAATAACAGAAAAGTGGATTAGGGCACCAACCAATGCGAATTTGACAATTTTCATGATTTTTGGATTTTGGAGAACACAAAAGCTCCTTTGGGATTACTCATTTAACTATATATACGAAAGATTTAACGTTTTGGATGTCCTTTTATTAAATAATAGATGAAGTTATTAACAAAATGGTTGCAGGAAAAACCAAAAAAAGTTAAATATTTCTCAAATTTACTCAAAATCAGGCAAAAATGATAGTAGGAGTGGGCTAGTGGTCTGGTATTCCAGTGTTTTAATTAGATTATTTCTTGGTTTTGATGACTATTTCTTATTAAGCTTGGCAGATTACTCGCACCCTGGGATACCATAACACCAGCATACCTAAAAAACATTTCTTAAGTTTGCACTTCTATTTATTTAGCATCAATACAAACCAAAAAGATCCATGTCAATAGTAAAGGAATTTAATGACTATCGTTCTAAGATGAACGATGTTCTGCTGGGCGAAAATAATAAGGTGCTCAAGCGTTTTTTTAACCTGGATACCAATGCTTATCAAGATGGCGCACTGGATAAACCGACTAAGGAATTGCTAGGGCTAGTGGCCTCTATGGTGCTTAGATGCGATGACTGTATTCGTTATCACTTAGGGACCTGCCACGAACTGGGGATCAGTAAGGAAGCTATCTACGAAGTTTTTGCTATAGCCAATTTGGTGGGAGGCTCTATTTGCATTCCTCATACCAGGAGAGCGGCAGAATATTGGGAAGCCTTGGAGGCTGAAGCTCAATAAAATTTTGTATTTTTAAGGTATTACCTCCATTGACCTGATAAGTGGTGTAAAGCCAATATTTTTCTGCCGTTACGCAGCAGAAAAATATTGGCTGACATATGAATAATAGACCACTTTCCCTGTATTTCGTAAAACTCTATCCAGGAATTAAATATTGAGCCAAATTTTGTTGAGATCATAGGGCCAATAAGGTGCTATGGTGTCTTGAATATTAAAACCAGATCATTCCAATGCCAGATCATTCTACTCAAAGCTACCTTTCGGGCCTGAACGATGTCCAGCTAAAAGCAGTCACTACCGTCGACGGCCCCGTCCTGGTGGTGGCCGGGCCGGGTTCCGGCAAAACTCGTGTGCTTACTTATAGGGTGTCCCATCTCATCAAATCCGGGGTGAACCCCTACAATATACTAGCGCTTACTTTTACCAACAAGGCTGCACGCGAAATGAAGGAACGCATTTCCAAGGTGGTGGGCGGCAAAGCCAATCAGGTTTGGGCGGGTACCTTTCACTCGATCTTTGCCCGCATCCTGCGCATGGAGGCAGAAAAAATCGGCTATCCCTCCAATTTTACCATTTATGATACAGAGGATACCAAAAATGTGCTGGCCAATATCATTAAAGAAATGCAACTGGACAAAAACGTCTATAACGCCAATGTCGTCCGGTCTCGTATTTCTTCAGCCAAAAGTAACCTCATTACCCCTAAGCTGTATGCCGATAATGAAGAATTGCGAACCCAGGACCGGATGGCCAAGCGCCCCCATATTCATGCCATCTACGCCAAATACACGGCTCGTTGTAAAAAAGCCGGAGCCATGGATTTTGACGATCTGCTGTATCGCCTGTATGAATTATTTCAAAAAAATCCAGAGGGTGTTTTAGATAAATATCGCAAACGTTTTACCTATGTTTTGGTAGATGAGTTCCAGGATACCAACCAGCTGCAATATGCCATCATTCGCAAACTGGTTAACTTTGAAAAAAGCCCGCGTAATATCTGTGTAGTAGGAGATGATGCCCAAAGTATATATGCCTTCCGCGGAGCTACCATTCAAAACATACTTGATTTTGAGGAGGATTTTAAAACCCACGGTATCCAGGTTTTTAAACTGGAACAAAATTATCGCTCTACCGACGAGATAGTACAAACCGCCAATGAAGTGATCACCTACAACCGGAGGCAAATACCTAAAAAGATCTGGTCGGATAAGGGTAGTGGGCAACGCATTAAAGTTATCCGGGCGCTGACCGATAATGAGGAGGGGAAAAGGATAGTCGATACGATTCTGGAGCAAAAAAATCGTTCTCACCTGAGCAATAGCGAAATTGCTATCCTATACCGCACTAACGCACAATCGAGGATTTTTGAAGAGTTTCTACGGCGATATAATCTGAGTTATCGCATTTTCGGAGGTTTGTCCTTCTATCAGCGCAAAGAGGTCAAAGATGTCATTGCCTACATGAGGCTTGTTGTAAACCCTAAAGACGAAGAAGCACTTCGCAGGATCATTAATTTCCCCAAACGGGGGATAGGAGCCAGTACAGTGGATAAGATCAGCCAACTGGCAGAGGCTAATAATCAAACTTTTTGGGAGGCCTTGCCGAAGGTCAATGTAGCTGCCCGAACGAAAAACGCTATTGCTAAGTTTGTCAAAACGATTAAGAGCTTGCGCAATCGGATGGATAAAGAAAATGCGCACGAACTAACCAGCCGGATCGTCGAAGAAAGTGGTATCGGTAAACTGTATAAATCGGATACCTCCATAGAGGGAATGGGGCGCATGGAAAACATCAACTCCCTGCTGGATGGGGTGAAAGCGTTCGTGGATGAAGTAGACCCCAGTATAGATGTAGAAAATCTACCAGATAAATCCCTCGCAACTTACCTCCAAAATATAGCCTTGCATACTGATCTGGACAATGATAAGAAGGATGGGGATTATATCACCCTAATGTCCGTCCACTCCGCCAAAGGCCTTGAATTCAAATCCGTTTTTATTGTCGGTCTGGAGGAAAAACTATTCCCTTCCTTCATGTCAATGGATACGGTGGAAGGACTTGATGAGGAGCGGCGCTTATTTTATGTGGCCATTACCCGGGCCGAAATGTTTTTGACTTTATCTTTCGCCAACTCTCGTTATCGCTATGGCCGAATGCAGTATAATGAACCAAGCCGCTTTCTGGAAGAAATTCCCGCTAAGTTTGTTGAAAGTGATAGCATGCAAAGCCAAAGAACCAAGCTTGAACCTCCTACCATCAAAGGCGCTTCTGTGTCCGGGAATTTCAAACGGAAAGCTATCAGCAATCGAGTAGATCCCAAAAACTTCACTCCCAGCCCTAGCAGCAATATTCAGGCAGGTATGAAGGTCTTGCATTTGAAGTTTGGAGAAGGTAAGGTGCTGAGTGTAGAAGGAGGAGATGCCAATCGAGTAGCGACCATCTTTTTCCGGGAATTGGATAATCC
>JAUIKE010000088.1 GCA_030430845.1 Bacteroidia bacterium
CCAATTTTTTCTTTAATTGTCTGTATTATCATTTTTTTGCTGTTTGGCTTTAAGCTTACGATTTTTATATTAAGCTGCCAAACAGCTTTTTTTATATTACGTTTTTTTATCTTGATGCCTATGCGCTTTGCGGCGAAAGCTTCATAAGCTCGGGTGTAAACCCGAGCTAAAAAGGTGTAGACCTTCAAAAGCTGCAGCCATACGGCCCGTCTGGGCGCAGCGGCACTCAAGCCTACTTGCTTAACCTCAGTTTTCAATTCATTTCAAAAAATAGGGTTTATCTCTCATTCTTTCAAGAGCTTATATAATATTTAACGCCTGTAAGGCTCTTTTCGTTTCCGTAAGAAATTATCTTAATCTAGCTCTTTCCCCGTTTTTCACCTATAATTTTGGACGAGATTATCCATTCAACCTACCAAGGATTAATAATGTTAACAATAGGAATAAGACAATGTGATGGAAATTACAAAGACTACTTGAATAGAATTTTTATTTTTGCGTCTACGAAAAATCAATTAGCACATTTATTAAAAAAAGCAACATGTCAGAAGCACAAGAACATCTGAAGTGTGTAATTATAGGCTCTGGGCCGGCAGGCTACACGGCTGCCGTTTATGCTGCCCGGGCAAATCTGAGCCCTGTCGTATATACCGGTAAAGAACCGGGAGGTCAGTTGATGATCACAACCGATGTGGAGAACTATCCGGGCTATCCGGAAGGGGTTATGGGACCTCAAATGATGGATGATTTCAGAAAGCAAGCCGAGCGCTTTGGAACCGAGGTAAGATATGAATTGATCGACAAGGTAGATCTAAGTGGGCCAGTGCATAAATTATGGACTGATTCGGGAAAAGAAGTTCATGCTGATACCGTCATCATTTCTACCGGTGCCAGTGCCAAATGGCTGGGACTCAAATCCGAACAGCGATTGACCAACAAAGGGGTCTCCGCCTGTGCCGTTTGTGACGGCTTTTTCTTTAGAGGAATGGAAGTAGCAGTTGTAGGCGGTGGCGATACGGCAGCCGAAGAAGCCACCTATCTGGCTAAGCTTTGCCCGAAGGTTCATTTGTTGGTTCGAAGAGATGAGATGAGAGCCTCCAAGATCATGCAGGAAAGAGTAATGAAAACAGAGAATATCATCGTTCACTGGAATACCGAAGCGAAGGAAGTACTGGGTGAAGAAGAGGTAACCGGCGTAAAGGTCATTAATAATAAAAACCAGGAAGAAACAATCCTACCGGTAAAAGGCTTTTTTGTAGCCATCGGCCACAAACCCAATACGGATATATTCAAAGACTGGCTGGAAATGGACGACACCGGCTACCTGGTCACACAAAACGGCAGTACCAAAACAAACATTGAAGGAGTATTTGCCAGTGGAGATGCTCAGGACAATGTGTACCGCCAAGCAGTTACCGCTGCTGGCACAGGCTGCATGGCAGCGCTGGATGCGGAAAGATATTTGGTTGAAAAGGGCATTATTTAAGCCGGCTGCCATTGTAAGGACATCAGCTTAATAATTAAAGGGCAAAACCTTTTACTTACCTTTTCAAAAGTCGAATTATTTTCTATTTTGAGCTTGTTTAAAAAAAGGGCCAGTTCTTTTTCAAAAACAAGCTCAATTTTTCTAAAAGCTTTAAAACACTTAAATCAAATGGCAACTACAACCTCTACCAAATTCCGTGCCGGTGTGCTTCACGGAGATGAAGTAACGGAATTACTCAATTACGCCAATGAGAATGACTTCGCTATCCCTGCTGTTAACGTCGTAGGTACTAATACCGTCAATGCAGTACTAGAAACAGCCAAAGAGGTAAATTCTCCTGTCATCATCCAGTTTTCCAATGGAGGAGCGCAGTTCTTTGCCGGTAAAGGCTTGTCTAATGAGAACCAAAGAGCTGCTGTGTTAGGTGGTATTTCCGGAGCGATGCACGTTCATCAAATGGCAGAGGCTTATGGTGTAACCGTCATTCTACATACTGATCACTGCGCTAAAAACATCCTCCCTTGGGTAGCAGGCCTGGTAGAAGCCGGCGAAAAACACTTCGCAGAAAAGGGCTATCCACTCTACAGTTCCCACATGCTGGACCTATCAGAAGAACCCATCGAAGAAAACCTGGAGATCTCAGCCGAATACATGGAAAGAATGAGCAAGATCGGCATGACGCTCGAAATTGAATTGGGCGTTACCGGCGGAGAAGAAGACGGAGTGGATAACACCGACGTAGATAACTCACTTCTCTACACCCAACCAGAAGAAGTTGCTTACGCCTACGAAAAACTCAATGCCATCAGTGATCGGTTTACCATCGCTGCCGCTTTTGGAAATGTACATGGTGTATACAAACCCGGTAACGTAAAACTGTCTCCCGTCATCCTGAAAAACTCTCAGGAATACATTCAGAAAAAATATGGCACCGACTCCAATCCGGTTAACTTTGTTTTCCACGGCGGTTCCGGTTCTTCCCGCGAAGAAATCCGCGAAGCTATCAGCTACGGCGCCGTTAAAATGAATATCGACACAGACCTACAATGGGCCTTCTGGGATGGCGTCCGCCATTACTATGAAGATAAACGCGATTATTTACAAGCTCAGATCGGCAACCCGGATGGGGACGACAAACCCAATAAGAAATATTACGATCCTCGTAAATGGTTGCGTACAGCTGAAGAAAGCTTCAAAGCTCGCCTGAAAACAGCTTTTGAAGATTTGAATTGCCTGAATCGTAATGCTTAAAATTGTTATCGGTTGTTAGCTGTTGGTTAACCGACAACTAACAACTCTATTGTTGATGGGGTTGTGTAAAAAGTGTGTGCGGCGGTACGCCGCACACACTTTTTACACAACCCCACCAACTAATAACAAACAACTATTTCTCCCCTGCTGACAAATATCATTTAAAGGAAAGGTGAATTTACCTAGCTTCGTGTAAAATCAACAATAACCTATTCATTGATTTTTACACGAAACGAAAAACCATGAAAAATCAAACAGGAAAATCCTGTATCCGAATTTTATCCCTTAGCCTGCTCGTTTTTTTGATCCCCATTCTTACCAAGGCCAATTTGCAGAATATGGGAGCCTGGTATATGTACTACTGGAAAGTAGCTCCAAAGGAAAAAAAGCTAGGGTTCCGAGGAGATGTCCAGGTACACAGTAAACTTGGACAAAACGAAGTCAACCAGTTTTTGCTGAGAGGCGGGCTCAGCTATCACCCCACTAACACCAAAGCCAGCTACCTGCTGGGCTATGCACACTTATCTAATTACACACAACTCGACGGACATTCCCATCGAATTAACGAAGCTCGCTTGTTTCAGGAAGCCCTTTTCCCACAAAAGATCAGCAGTCGATTATTGCTGGCCCACCGTTTCCGTCTGGAAGAAAGATGGGTTGAACAGCAAGACTTTCGCTCCCGGCTCAGATACAATCTTTTCACCAAGTGGGTAGTGAACCAGCCGGACTTGTCCAAAGGTGCCGTTTATCTGGCTCTGTACAATGAATTATTTCTGAATGGCCCCACTCCAAACGAACTTATTTATAACAACTCGCTGTTTGATCGCTTTTTTTCTTACGCCGCTATTGGATATTGTATTAATGATCAGCTGAAAGTTCAGTGTGGCTTTTTGGAACAATTTACCTCCCAACAAGACAAAGGCTTGGTACAGCTGAGCTTTCACCATTCCTATTAGCAGGAAGAAGAAGTGCGGCGACGGCCGCACTTCTTCTTATTCAATTTCTTTCTTGATAAAAGTCACTCCTCTCCCCTGTCCAATCTCATCAAAATCGACTCTGAAAAGCCCTAACTCTGTACTGTTTATGTATTTCACAAAAAACATGAGTTATGACAAACGAGACAGAAATTACCAAAAAGTATGTGTTTAGCTTTGGAGGTGGAGAAGCTGACGGATATGCGGCGATGAAAAACCTTCTTGGCGGTAAAGGCGCTAACCTGGCTGAAATGGCCGGCCATCCTGAGCTTTTATTACCGGTACCTCCAGGCTTTACCATTACCACTGAAGTGTGCACCTACTATTACGAGCACGAACACCACTACCCAGAGAGCTTGACGAAAGAAGTCCGCGAAGCTATGGCCAAACTGGAAAAGCTGACCGGAAAAAAATATGGCGATGCCAACAATCCTCTTTTATTATCCGTACGTTCCGGGGCCCGGAAATCCATGCCGGGTATGATGGACACCGTCCTGAATCTGGGCCTGAATGACGAAACCATCACAGGTCTGATCCAACAAACGGGCGATGAGCGATTCGCTTATGATGCTTACCGACGCCTTATTATGATGTATGCAGATGTGGTTATGGAAAAAGCCGCAGGCGTAGAACCCAAGGGAGGTAAAGGCATCCGCAAGGTCTTAGACGAAAAACTCGAGGCCGTCAAAAAAACAAAAGGATATAAAAATGATACTGACCTTACGGTAGCAGATCTGAAACAATTAGTTATCGTATTTAAAAACATCGTTCAGGAAGAATTGGGCAAAAACTTCCCTGAAGATCCTATGGCTCAGCTATGGGGTGGCATAGGTGCCGTTTTTGGTAGCTGGAATGGCAAGCGCGCCCGCGAATACCGCCGCATCGAAGGTATTCCTGATGATTGGGGCACCGCTGTAAACGTACAAGTAATGGTCTTTGGTAATATGGGTACCGATTGTGCAACCGGTGTAGCCTTCACCAGAAACCCAGGAAACGGAACGAACCAGTTTTACGGCGAATACCTCATTAACGCCCAGGGTGAAGACGTAGTGGCAGGAGTAAGAACACCTGCGCCTATCAATGAATATTCCAAAAACCGGCAAAGCGAACACCTACCAACGCTCGAATCCATTATGCCGGATATCTACAAAAAACTGGATGAGTACCAGAAAAAACTGGAACAGCACTATAATGATATGCAGGACATCGAGTTCACCATCGAAAAAGGTAAACTGTACATCCTGCAAACCCGCGTCGGCAAACGAAACGGAGTGGCCGCAGTAAGAATGGCCACGGATATGTACGAAGAAGGATTAATCGATAAGCCAACCGCCATCAAAAGAGTGGCTCCCAATCAGCTGATAGAACTGCTCCTTCCTATGGTGGATCCTAAGGTGGAAAAAGCTACTCAGCCGATCGCTAAGGGCTTACCTGCAGGTCCTGGTGGCGCCAGCGGCCGGGTCGTCTTTTCATCAGAAGATGCGGTAGCCTGGAACGATCGCGGTGAGAAAGTAATCCTGGTACGTGAAGAAACCTCTCCTGAAGATGTAGACGGTATGCACGCGGCACAGGCCATCCTCACCAGTAAAGGTGGTATGACCTCCCACGCTGCATTGGTTGCCAGAGGCTGGGGTAAATGCTGTATCGTCGGTTGTAGTGACCTTGAAATTGATGGAAAACATCATTCCTTCACCACTCCAGACGGCACTAAGATCAAGCAGGGTGACTGGATCACTCTTAACGGAACCAAAGGCCTGGTGTTCAAAGAAGTCCTTCCTCTGGTAGATGTTGACATCGAACAGAACGTGGCTTATAAAAAACTGATGAACCTGGTAGATGAGACCAAACAACTGGGTGTTCGAACCAATGCCGATAATCCAAAAGATGCAGCCATGGCGCTCCGATTTGGGGCCGAAGGTATCGGTCTTTTCCGCACCGAGCATATGTTCTACGGCGAAGGTAGTGAAGAACCATTATTCCTGCTCCGCAAGATGATCGTCAGTAAAAACGAACAGGAAAGACGTGCTGCCTTAGACGAATTATTCGTTTATGTCAAAAAAGACATTAAGGCTACCCTGCGCGTTATGAATGGCTTCCCGGTTACCATCCGCCTGCTGGATCCTCCGCTTCACGAATTTGTTCCTCACGATAAGGAAAAAATCAAGGAATTAAGTAGAGAACTGGGTATCAGCAAGCGTGTATTGGAAAAAAGAGTCTTAGCATTACACGAAAATAACCCGATGCTGGGTCACCGCGGCGTACGTCTGGGGGTCAGTTATCCCGAAATTACGGAAATGCAGATTCGGGCTATCTTGCAATCCGCTGTTGAGCTGACAGAAGAAGGGCTGGATGTACATCCAGAGATCATGGTGCCTGTGGTGGTCAGTATGAATGAACTGAAACATCAGCGGGTAATCGTGGATCGGGTACATGCAGAGGTATGTGCTCAACACAACCTTCCGGAGGTCAAATTCTCTTATGGAACAATGATAGAAACGCCAAGAGCAGCGATCAAGGCTAACCGGGTCGCTATCGAGGCGGAGTTCTTCAGCTTCGGCACCAATGACCTGACCCAGATGAGCTTCGGTTTCAGTCGGGATGACATCGGCGGATTCTTACCAAACTATCTCGATCAAAATATCCTTTACTCCGATCCTTTCGTTACCATCGATCAGGACGGCGTTGGAGAACTGGTTCGGGTGGGTATAGAAAAAGGTCGTGGCACTCGCCCAGACCTGAAAGTAGGTATCTGTGGTGAGCATGGTGGAGACCCCGAAAGTGTAAAGTTCTGTCACCGACTGGGAATGAACTATGTAAGTTGTTCTCCATTCCGTGTACCTATCGCACGTCTGGCAGCCGCTCATGCAGCTATAGAAAAACAATAGGAAAAATGGGGCTGTCTCATAACTCCTTCGTCGTTATGAGCAGCCCCATTTGATTCTTTTTAAGGGATGTTTTTTAGAGCCCGTCCGGGCTCTACCCCCCCCTTAAAGAAATATTATTGGCTGTCTCATCCGCCTCAGGCAGATGAGACAGCCTCTTTTTTTAAACCTACTGGCATTTTTGTTGTTACTTCTGAAAAATGCCATGCCATTTTCAAAGCTTCTCCTCTCCTATTTGTTGACTACCCTTGTATTTTTCGCCATTGATCTACTTTGGCTGGGCCTGATCGCCAAAGGTTTGTACAACAAGTACCTCGGACCTTTATTAGCAGAACAGGTAAATTGGACGGCCGCTATCATTTTTTATCTCCTTTTTATCATAGGTATTTTCATTTTTGCCATTTTGCCGGCCGTGGAAAAGAACAGCTTACAATATGCCATCATCTACGGAGCCTTATTTGGTTTTTTCACCTACGCCACTTATGACCTGACCAATTTAGCCACTCTAAAAAATTGGCCAAGCAGTATTGTTTACATTGACATTCTCTGGGGAGCTGTATTGAGCGGAAGTGTAGCCACAGCAGGATTTTTCATCACTCGATATTTTTCATGATCACGACCATTTTAATATCTGCCGCCATTATTTGGACATATGCTACCCTCTGGTTTTTTATTTCTTTATGGAAAAAAAGGAATGACGTAGCGGATATCGCCTGGGGAATCGGGTACATTGTTCTTGCGGCCTATCTTTTTTTTACCCATCCCACTTCCAGCCATGCGCTATTGGTTTATGGCCTTGTAACGATCTGGGGGCTGCGTCTTGCCGTTCATATCGGCCTGAGAATGCAGAATAAACCGGAGGATTTCCGGTACAAGCAATGGCGGGAAGAATGGGGGAATTCATTTTTGCTTCGCTCCTATTTGCAGGTTTATTTATTGCAAGGTGGAATATTGTTGTTGATTGCCACGCCACTTTTTATAGTTAGTCAAAGTACCGAAAGGGACTGGACCTGGCTTACCTACATTGGAATCAGCCTTTGGGTTCTTGGTTTTTTCTTCCAAGCTGTAAGCGATTTTCAACTACTACGATTCAAGAACAAGCCGGAAAATAAGGGAAAAATCATTCAAACCGGCCTCTGGAAATACAGCCGACATCCTAATTATTTCGGAGAAATTTGTATGTGGTGGGGTGTTTTCCTGATAGTATTACCCTTAAAATTTGGATACCTTGCTATCATCAGCCCTCTAACTATCACTCTTTTGCTTATTTTTGTGTCCGGCATTCCGATGCTTGAAAAAAAATACGAGGGAGATCCTGAGTTTGAGGCCTATAAAAAAAGGACCAATGTATTGATTCCCTGGTTTCCTAAAAATAAACTTTAAACACACAATCATAAAACATTCACCTGATACAATGAAAATGAACAAGTACCTATTAGCATTAGCAATTTTTTTTAGCAGTTTTTTTTCAGGCGCGCTACAAGCTCAGCCGGATGAAGGGGCCCTCGGTGCCTGGTATATGTACTTCTGGAGTGCAGATCTGAAGGACAGCCAATTCGGTTTCCAGGGCGATATACAGTACCGGAACTGGAATGTCATGGGAGATCTTGAGCAATTGTTGCTCCGAGGGGGGATCACCTATCGTCCTAACAATACCAACATTAAATTCACCCTGGGATACGGTAACATCACCACCGGCGAATATGGAGACGGTACAGCTACAGTAGCCGAAAGCCGAATTTATCAGGAAGCCTTGTTACCTCATAAGATTGGCAACCGCTTCTTTATCACTCATCGATTCCGCTATGAACAAAGGTGGGTGGAAAATCAGGATACCCGTACCCGTTATCGCTACAATTTATTCGTCAACGTAGCTTTAAATCAGGATAACTTATCTAAAGGAGCCGTTTACTTAGCTCTTTATAACGAACTGTTTATCAATGGTCAACGTAGCATTGGCGACGGCCGTGAAGTAGAGCTTTTTGACCGAAACCGGACCTATATGGCACTGGGTTATGCCTTATCCAATAAGGTAAGAACTCAATTAGGCTGGATGAAACAAACGACAGATAACTGGGCAAAGGGGCAGTTGCAGTTAAGTTTGCATCACACCTATTAAATGGAATAAAAAGAAATGGAATTGTCTCATCCGCCTTTAGGTCCAAACATTAAAAATTAAAATTTGTACCCCAAGATAGAGCTGAAGTTAATTCAAGCTTTAAAAGCCTCGGAGAGGCGCCATATAGGTAACAAAAGTCTAACACTCTTGTGAAAAGCTCCGGCGGAGCGTCATATGAGAAACAAACACCAGTTGGTTCACCTAACTAAGTCTCCAACCATGTAGTCCGTATTGAAGGGTTCTACATAAACGAGCTTGTTAACGAGTATATGACGCTCCCCCGGAGCTTTTTAGGCGATAACTATCGCCTTATTACCTATATGACGCCTCTTAGAGGTTACTGTCATCTGAAGCTGGTCAGCCATCTTTTCTGCGAATTCCATCTCATTATTAGTTTTCAATGTTCTCACCTTCACGCGGCCGCCACCCATCTGTCTTTATTCCACTTTATTGAACCGATATTTTCCATTATCAAAATAATCCAGGCCGATCACCTCCCCACCCTCATTTTTCACAAAAGTTATTTTATGCCCCTCTGAGGGAAAAACGAAGTCCACATCAGAGATTGGATAAAAACTGTTCACTCGCTTTTCAGGAATGTCGTTTACAGCCAGATGATTATCCTTAATCTGTAATTCAAGCGGATATTCTTCGCCATTCATTGAAAATACATACCGCCCCTCGAATGTAGCCATTTGATCCTTTCCCATCGGCACCTTTTTCACTTCTCTAATATTGAACCAGTCCCAATCATAATAATCGGAAATACCGGCCATTATTTCCCGCATCAAACGGGTTCCTCTATCGCCATTGGTCATGACAATTGCCCCATCTCCGTAATGTGCGAAGGCCCGCATTAAGTTGGAAAAGCCACGGTTTTTCCCGCCATGCCCAAAGGTAAGCGAGTCTCCATTTAATTCTAAGGCAGGTCCTAAACCCCAATCATTTTTATGTTTGGTGAGCATACTCTCCACCATTTCATTGCTCAATACTTCACTGGTGCCCCCCTTCATAGCTGACTGGATATCAATACAATACTTCACCAGGTCGGAAGGTGTAGTCCATAAGCCGGCAGCGGCTTTTTCGGGATAATTGTTCCAAAGTCCTTCTGCCATCACCGCTTCTCCTCCATCAAAGGCTGCACTGGCATTGTCATGAAAGGATTCCGGCAATGGTTGCACATAAGTGCTGTGATCCATGCCCAGGGGCGTCAGTACTTCCTCCTGAACAAAGGTCGCAAAATCTTCACCACTCACATCTTCCACCATTTGCTGCATAACGGTATATCCCCCTCCCGAGTATCGCCATATGCTTCCCGGGAAAGTATCCACACGTACAGCATCGGTATTCCCTTCCCCATCCAGCACGGCCGCGACCGAAGGGATTTCTTCGTCGTGCTCATAGCCTGGAAAACCGTGTACCGTCAATCCGGCCGTGTGAGTTAGTAAGCGACGAAGCGTCACCTTTTCTTCTTTTGTAAATGGATTATCGGGAACTTTCCACTCCTTTAAATAGGTATTCACATCCGTATCCAGATCGATCTTCCCCGCATCCACTAATTTTAAGGCAGCCAGAGCAGCGACCGGCTTACTGATGGATCCTGCCTGAAAGACCGTATTGACATCGATTGTATCCATCGTTTCGGTATTTGCATAGCCATAGCCTCTGGCCCAGGACAGTTTCCCATCCCTGAATACGGCAATACTGACGCCGGGAACATTATGATACTTCATGCGATCCAGGATATTAATCGCATTTTGTTCTTCTCCTTCAAAGCTTATCGGCAATTTTAAATTATTCTCAATAGCCTCAATTTCGGCCAGGGGCTCTTCAACAACAGGAGTAGAAGGCTGGCAACTATAAAAATTAAATGCTACGCAAAAGAATAATAGGTTGGTGATAATAGATCGGAAATGATTCATTTTTTTGATTGAAAATTACTTAAATCCATCTTGAAAAAGTTGAATTCTAAATAATTTAGGAGCAATGGCCTACATTTCGTGATGAAGGGAGCCATCCATTCGATGACCTGGTCACTTACCTCTTCGTATATGACCGGCAATAATTTTAAAACATACTAAATGTTGGGATAAAAAATTTGGAATGACCTAACTTTTAAGGACTTAAAACGTATATTATATGTTAATATCATAACTATCTCGTATCTTTGGGGAAATAAATGTGACAAAAACTAATAAATCCGTCTCATTTATGAAGAAAGTCCCCATTTTTTACTCAAATACTCTGCAAATGAAAAAGTTGTTTTATTTACTGTTACTGATGACAATGGCCGGATGGACTTATGGACAAGACGCCTCAACACTTACCTTGGAAATTGACGGAGGTCAGGTGCAGGTCAGAGTTCCACAAGCTAATCCCGGGCCGGAAGGCGGCGCTCCTTTTCGAGCATTAGCCTTCATCAATGTAAGCCAGTTTGCAGCCCACATTAATTTCCCAAAATCGGGAAAACCAGGCTATCAACTGTATTTCGCAGTCGATATGTCCATCGGAGGGCGACAGGCTTCCTTGCTGTACAACGGAAGAGTAATTCGGGGGGTATATTTAATAGCAGATCTGCTGGATCAGGGAGAAAGAGCCCGGCCCGGTGAGATCGGCAAATCCTTTGATCGGGGAAAGCTTCTTTGCTTAGGAATTTATCCAAACGGCAGAGAGTTTAAATATCCTCCAAACGGTTCTTCTGGTTTCATTCAAAATTAATCCAAAACGCTTGCGGTACTTTTTAAAATAAACATTACACACTCTGACTTCTGTCTTGCAGAAGCTGTTCTTTTTTTGCCCTTTCTCTTATTTTCCTTTCAGTCCCAAAAAAAGTTTGTTACCTTCCACGCTACTCTTTTTCAACTTTTAGAAAGTGTAGTAAATATGATATATAGGTTTCCTGCTGTCCTTTTTTTCTTACTCTTTAGTTGCTGTTTAACCTCCTTTGCCCAATCTACACCTCCTCTCCTTCACAATGCCTACAATCGCCCTGCCCGTCTGCTCAATGGCTCCTGGCATTACATTGTCGATCCCTATCAAATGGGTTATTATAATTATCGATATGAAGCCTTCGATCAGAAGGACGCCTCTAATCGAGAAGCTTATTTTATGAACGCCCACCCCAAAAACAAGAGCGAACGAATCGAATACAATTTCGATCAATCCCCTACCCTAAGTGTGCCCGGCGACTGGAACAGTCAAGAAGACAAACTGCTCTATTATGAAGGTACTATTTGGTACCAAACTTCATTTGACTATGTATCCCCTCCTAATGATCGAAGGGTGTTGCTGTATTTTGGCAGCGTCAATTATACCGCAGAAGTATATTTGAATGGAACAAAACTGGGGAAACATACCGGTGGTTTTACGCCCTTTAATTTTGATGTGACCGATCTAATAAAAGAAGAAAAAAATGCGCTCGTTGTCAAAGTCGATAATACCCGCCTAAAGGAGGGCGTCCCTACTCTGAATACAGATTGGTGGAACTATGGCGGCATCACCAGGGATGTTAAACTGATCAGTATCCCGAATTCTTATATTCAGGACTATCATCTACAGCTTGCTCCCAATAACAACCAACTTATAAAGGGGTTTGTCCAACTAGCCGGGGATCAACTTAACCAACAGGAAGTTCAGCTTCAAATAAGAGAATTAGACATAGAATTAAAGGTCAAAACTGATCAGAACGGACGAGCGGAATTCGAAATATTCCAAGAATATATAGACTACTGGTCGCCGGCGGCTCCTACCCTTTATTCGATCCAAATCAATACGCCCAATGATCGGGTTCGGGACCAGATCGGGTTCCGGAGTATTCACACCGAAGGCAGGGATATTTTGTTGAACGGAGAAAAGATATTTCTAAAAGGTATCAGCCTGCATGAAGAAATACCTCAACGTATGGGCCGAGCTTATGGCAGAGAGGATGCTCAATATTTGTTAGAGGAAGCCAAAGCCCTGGGTTGTAATTTTGTGCGCCTGGCTCATTATCCGCACAATGAAAACATGATTCGACTAGCGGATCAATTAGGCTTGTTGGTATGGGAAGAAATTCCGGTCTATTGGACCATCGACTGGGAAAATACAGATACATATTTAAATGCTGAACAACAACTCACCGAAGTCATTCAACGAGATAAAAACCGAGCTTCTGTGATCATTTGGTCCGTTGCCAATGAAACACCCGTGAACGAGTCGAGAAACCTGTTTCTCAACCGGCTTATCTCTAAAGCCCGCCAATTAGATCCCGGCAGGCTGATCAGCGCCGCGCTGGAACAGCAGGGCTTCGATGATAATCCTAATTTAAAAACCATTCGCGATCCATTGGCCAATTCAGTGGACATACTTAGCTTCAACCAATACATCGGCTGGTACGATGGTCTGCCGGATAAGGCCGGCAGGATTATCTGGAGGTTTACCCAGGAAAAGCCGGTTTTCATTTCTGAATTTGGAGCAGGCGCCTTGCATGGGTTTCATGCCGATCCACTCACACGTTGGTCGGAAGAATATCAGGGGTACGTTTACAGGGAAAACCTCAAAATGATCGAAAAGATCCCCGGCATTAGCGGCTTATCTCCCTGGATCTTATTCGACTTCCGATCCCCGCGCCGCAACCTGGCCGGTATCCAGGATGGATGGAACCGAAAGGGCTTGATTTCGAATGAGGGGGAGAAAAAAATGGCGTATTTTGTTTTACAAGAATACTATTCAGAGAAGAGATAAACGGCATTAGGTCAGTACATAGGAAATTAAATTTATCCCCCGCCGGGGGGATAAATTTTTATTATTCAATGTTCGAAGCAAAAGCCGCTTATCTCTTCCCTGGCTTATACTCTTCCTCCACGTGTTTCAGTACATCTTCTTTATAATAATAGACATCCTTAAACTCACCTTTACAAAACATATCGGCCTGATCCGTGAAATGAGGTGAATCGGGTTCACTACTTTGCCCGCCGCTGACGACTGAACGGGCGATTAATTTGGGGCCAAACTCCACAACCGCTACAAAACTATTGCCGCTACGTCCGTATCTGCGTTTGGTATTCGGGTAGGCACGCGCACCGTAGGAAGCCAGCGATCCCCAGCGGGAAGAAGGGAAACCCACCGGAATACTGGCCTTATTATCGTCATAGGTTTCCTGGATTTCGCCCGTCAGGCGCTGGAAGCGGTTGATCTCGCCCCAGGGCGTTTTCCAGCTGCCAAAATCATCTTTCAACTGATCCATGGCCTGTGTAAGAGCCTCGATTTTTTCCTGATCCGAGCTGTATTGGATCAGGATCTCATCCATCATCAAATCTTGTCCTTCGCCTTTTACTCTTCTGTTGCCATAGGCTACCGGCAAGAGTTTTTCTGCCCAATAGATCGCTACGGCAGTTGGCACTGATTCTTCTCCGTAGTTTTTATCCCAGTTTTTTAATAAGTTGACGGCTTCCCGCAGATTGGTATTGTTTTTATCGCCAGCCTGCTGATAGGCAGCTTCCAGGGCCGGCATGAGCTTTTCAAAAGCAGCCAGATAAGGATCGTTAGCTGCGTTAATGAGGTCATCCAGAGAAAACGAATTTCGTTTACTCAGTACCCTTACCGCATTGATCCCTCTGAAATTTTCCTGATCGGGCGCCATGTACACCGGATAATCTTCCTGCTTGGGACTGCTGGGCCCGGAAACGGTAAATGGAGTGGCATTGCAGTTCTGAATCCATCCGCTGGCCGGATTGCGTACGATTATCATGTCTTTCAGCTTGTGTAGGCCCTGCCAGTCAGTTTCAGGCTTGCTACCGTCGATCAAACCACTGTAGTCAAAAGAAGGATCTCGTTTGGGCATAAAATTGCCGTGCCAGTAGGCGATATTCCCTTGTTTATCTGCATAGACCGTATTATTGGAAGAGTTGGTCCGGATCTTCATGGTTTTGCGAAAGCTATTGTATCCATTAGCTTTGGTTCGCAGGTAGGATTGCGTCAAAGCATCCTGCGGACGAACCATGATCCGAAAGCTGACCCACTGATCTCCCTCTTTCCGAACGATCGGTCCGTGATGGGTAAAATAGGTGGTAAAGCTTTTCTTCTTGATCTGGTTCCCATCTTTGTATTGAACAGTGATCTCTTTTTCTCCTACCGGCCGCAACTGATTGCCGTATTTGTAGAATTTCTTATCCCCTTGCTCCACGATTGTTTCCAGGTATTCATCAATAACATCCGCTCTTGTGGAGGTATGCATCCAGCCGCAGTTTTCATTAAAGCCCTGGTACACAAAAAATTGCCCCCAGGTAACAGCTCCATATGCATTTAATCCTTTTTCACTGACCATATGTACCTCTGAGCGGAAATAAAACGAGGTGTGTGGGTTAATCAAAAACAAGGCATTCCCGCTGCTACTTTTTGAAGGAGCGATGGAAAAGCCGTTGGAACCTCTGGGTTCTTTTTCTTCATATAATTTGATCGGTTCGACATAAGATTGATGCCCATTGCCATAAAATACTTCCAGGCCACGGGTAGATACCCGTTCGATATCTCCGCCAATGCTCCCCTCACTAAAGGTGAAGGGCATCCAGGGCTGAAAACGCTTTATGGCCGCAGGCTGGACTTCCGGATGAGTGTGTAAGTAATAATTGATCCCATCAGCAAAGGCATCACAAAGCTCCTTCAACCACTTCGGACTTTGAGCATAAAGAGCTTTTGCCTGCATACTGTCAAGGTACATCTGGGCTCTGAGATCCTGGTAAATATACTCTTCACCAAAGGCCTCCGCCATTTTGCCCGTCCCAAATAAGTAGTTGCGCTCCACCCGCTCAAAATCATCTTCGCATTGGGTATACAACAAGCCAAACACCGCATCGGCATCGGTTTTCCCATAAATGTGTGGAATTCCCCAATTGTCGCGATAGATGGTAATTCGTTCTGCCTGCGCTTCCCAGCCGGCAACATCTGCCTCGGAAAAGGACTGTCCAAATACGGAGACCCCAAGAAATAAGAAAAGGAAGGTAAATTGGTTTTGCATTGAAATGGGCGTTTATATTTTTGAGAAAGGAGAAATATAAACAAATATCAGAAGATCCTCACACGAAATATTCTGAATTGTTAATCTTCCGCTTTGGGTACCGGGTGGGTATTGGAAGAATGTTCTACCGTCTTACCATCCGGAGCAGGAGGAGCCGCCGTCCCAGTTCGATTAAAATATTGATAGGAAAAATAAGCCAAAAAAAGAAACAGGACCAGAGAAAATCCCCATACAAGCCATCTCCTGTATTTCCGGCTCCGTACTTTTTCAACCTTCCTCAGCCGATAGCCTTTCTTAGGAATGGTTTCAATGATCCGGTTTTGTCTATCTGTATCGTTGAGTACCTTCCTTAACTGAGAAACGGCATGGTTCAGGGCGTCTTCTGCTCCTCCATAATTATCCCAAACCTCCTCGATAAGCTGTTCGCGAGTAACTACCGATGGGCTATGCCGGATCAATATTTCAAGGACCTTCACGATCCTGGGCTCTAATTTGACAGCACTTTCTTTTGAACTTTTATCCATAGGAAAAACCCAATTACTTGCTAAATCTATTTCAAAATCTGCGATCCTGTATGTTGGTCTGGATGACATAGTCCAAAATTAATAGAATGTTGGAAAAAGGAGGCTGCTATAGATTTTCTATAGAAAACCTATAGGTCAAAATATGTCCTGACTAATGGTAAAATAAGAATTTACCCTCAAAACATTAATATGAAAAAATGGGTGCTCCTTCTTCCGGGATTTTTCCTCTCTCTTCTCTCCTTTTCACAAACAAAGCTGGAGGGTTCCTGGACAGGTTTTATTAACTATAAACATAGTTCCTGGCCGATTAGGCTTCACGTTCCTCCTCAAAAAGAAGTTGTTCAACAAGTCTTATTAGATCTTCCAAGCCTGGTCTTCGCAGAAGAACCAATAGAGGCTATGCTAAACCATGACACCCTAAAAATGGAATTACCATTTGGCCTGGGAGAACACAATTTTTTTATTCAAGAAGAAAAATTACAATCCGGGCATGCCACTTTTCCGATACAGATGGTAAAGGCCCCCCCTCCTCCTTACCGAAAAGTAAAGCTGGAATGGACAAGTGATCACTCCCTACTGAAAGGTCATTTATACCTCCCAAATATAACAGGTCCTCATCCATTGATGATCCGGCTTCACGGTTCAAATACAGTTAGCAGGGATAAATGGGAATATCGATCCTGGGCAGATTATTTTGCTCGTCTGGGCCTGGCTGTCATCGTTTTTGACAAAAGAGGAGAAGGGAAATCGGAAGGTAACTGGCAGGAAGCCAGCTTTAACCAATTAGCTCGTGATGTGGTAAGTGTACTGGGTAAAGTAAAGGATTTAGAAGAAATAGATACCACAAAAATCATCCTGGGTGGAGGAAGCCAAGCGGCCTATGTGGCTACCATAGCCCATCAAATGAGTAGAAGCATCGATTATCTACTATTGAGTTCCGTTCCGGCTGTTGAAGTGATCGAGCAGGAATATTGGTCTTTGAAAAGTCGTATGGAACAGGACGAAAGGTCTTCAGAAGACATTCAGGAAGCCCTTGCTTATCAGGAGTTGTATTTCCATTATGTCAGAACAGGGAGGAATTGGGCCACGCTCTCGGAGGAGGTAAAGCGCCTGGAAGGAAAAGCCTGGATAGAGTACCTCGATTGGCCCAGGTCGCCGGAAGACTTGAATTGGTGGAGAACAACCTATGATCAGTTTCGTCCGGGTATTCATTTAAAAAATATTTCCATCCCCTCCTTAATAATTTATGGTGAGGAGGACTCCGTTACTCCTCCTCAGATTATGATACCCATTTTAAAGGGAATTTTTGAAAGTGGGAATGTCAGGGACTACGAGATTTATCAGCTTGCCGGTGCAGGGCATGACCTCGAGATGAAAGCAGGGAGGGATCGTTGGGGGCGCTTTCTTTGGCCAAGGAAGCATCCGGAAATGCTGCGAATAATTGAAGAATGGCTCGAAGCACATCATATTCTGAGGCGTTGAAAGTGCAAAAATTTGTTAGAAAAGAATGATGTAGATTTTTCATGATAATAGGTTTAGGGGTTAATCGTTATTCGCCAGGCGAATAACGATTAACATAATATGACTAGGCAGCTTCCAGGCCTTTGCCTTTTGAAGGTTTTTTCTTGCCAAAGCGTACAGGTAAAAGCATGGGAACTTTTTTCTTGTATTCGATGTAGCTTTGCCCAAAGCGCTTTACCAGGTCTTTTTCCTCAAAGTATATTCCCACCAGGATGTACCCGGTACAGGCAATGGCAAAAACCAGATGAGTGATCGTCATGGTTGGAGTTGCCCAAAAAGCGATCAGGAAACCCAGGTAGAGCGGATGTCTCACCATTCTATAAAGCATCGGAACGTCAAACTTCAGGTCCGTGTAAGGTTTTTTCTGAAAGGCCAGCCATACCTGCCTAAGACCAAACAGGTCAAAGTGGTTAATCAAAAAAGTACTGGCAAACAGCATGGCCCAGCCTACCGCAAAAAAGCCCCAGATGACGGTCTTGGCAGTTGGATTTTCCACCGTCCATACTTCACCACCTAGTGGCTGCCACAACCAGAATAAGGCGATCATCAAAACACTAGAGATCAACACATAAGTACTGCGCTCAATGGGTTCAGGGATGATCTTGGTCCACCAACGCTTAAAGCCGGCCCGGGCCATTCCACTGTGTTGCACTGCAAAAACGCCCAATAATCCTGCATTGATCAACAAAGCCTGCCATAAAGGAAGTTGGGCGGGGCCGTCGAGAGACTTGGGCACAACGATATTGCCAATGAATCCGATGGCGTATAATATCGTACCGAAAAAAATGACATAGGAGATCACTCCATAGATCAAAAAAAGATACCTCTTCATAATAGTATTTTTAGGTTAAAAAGAATGTGAATGTTGCGGCTGTTCTGCCTGTTTCCAGTTCTTCATCATGTCAATAACCAGCCCAAGGCCTTGTCTCCAGGCAGTACCTACTTTTTCGGTATAATGGACCCCCATTTCTTCTTTTATGGTTTCCAGCAGACATTCCAGGACCACGGGGTAGTATTCAGGACGAACACCATATTTTTCGTGACTCTTGCCAAGAGAGGCCAGTCCCATCTTCAGATGTTCGGGCCGGCTGAGTGTGTATACGATACCTGCGATCATATGCATTACCAATCGGCCTTGCGCCTTCATATTGTTTTTGAACAGGCTTCTGACTTGTGGAGCAGCCTGAAACACCTTTTCGTAAAATTTTTGAGAAAACACCTCTGCATTCTGAAGAATATAATCGAGGGATGATTGAAGTTCCAGGTGAATATCCGGCTCTGAAAAGCCTTCAATTTCATAAAGCTCAAAGGATTCCTCTTTGCCTTTAAGGTTTCGGTTTATCACCTGGTTGATCTTCAGGTGTCCATCCGGTAAATTTTTGTATACCGATTTGGAGATCAGAATGCCGGATTCAGTTTCCTTGGTCAGGTCTTGAATGCGACTGGATACATTAACAGGATCTCCAATTACTGCGAACTGTCGGTGTTTAGGATGCCCCAGATGACCGATATAGGCCCTTCCGAAATGAATGCTGATCCCCACCTTTAGTTCTGCATTAAAATCAGTCAGCTCCATCCCATTCAGTCTTTTTATGGCGTACTTCATTCCCAGGGCCGCCCGGACTGCGTCCATACAATTCTTTTGCTTAGTTCCGCCGGAAGTACCGAATATTCCCACAATCTCATCCCCGACGTATTGGTAAATAACTCCATTGTTCATTAAAATGGGATCGCCTAAAACCGTGTAAAAGCGGTTAAGGATATGGGCCATATCAAAAGAGTTATTCTTTGAAGTAAGAGCCGTAAAGTCGCGCATATCACAAAACATGATAGCAATGGCTCTTTCTTCTGCTTCTCCTTCCGGTACGGTTTCTAATTGTAGTTTGTTAATCTCAGCGCTAGTCCATACCAATCGTTGAATCTTCACATCCCCTTCAGGATAACATTGGCAAGCCAGGCGTATGGATGGGTCCCATCTTCTCAAGTGAGCCATTTGTTTTTCTTGAGCCGTAGGTCTTGATAAGTTTTCATGGCCGTCCACCACTCTGATCCTACAAGTGGTACATCTTCCGTTCCCCCCGCATTCATGTAAATGAGGAATCTTTTGTTCGATGGAAACGTCGAGCAGCGTATCATCACGACCTTCGTATTCTACGGCTTGGTTGATTCCAGTGTAAGTAATTGTAGGCATGGCGAATGTTTTTGATGCTACAATCTTAGCTAATAATCGCCTGCTGGGAAATATCAAATGATAGATCACCTCTTCCAGGTTCGTGTACGAACAGCCTAATTGAGTAGGAGAAAAGATGAAGCTTGGAAGATGAGCCTGAAAAGGCTGAACTCAAAAAAAGTAGCCATTTACATATCAAAAGAAGCCATTCACTCAGATAATGGAGAGGAGGAAGTGATTTTTTTCATTAGAGGGGGTAAATTGCTTTTAAATATAGATTTTGTTGGAATTAAGCGTACTTTAGAGTGAATGATGCAGCCTGTAAATGACTAGAAAATGCAAGTCATCTGACAAAGCCAATATCTCCCAGGTGTCTTTCCAAAATAAAACCAATATCTTATCCGCTTGAAGGATCTTTTTTTATCCCGAAGTGGTTTAAAGTTTTTCTTCAAATTACTTCACCTAAAAACGATTTATATATGAAACGAATCAGTACATTAGTCTTACTCTGTTTTTTCTTTTCCGTCAGTCTGACTTTTGCTCAGCAATCCAAAACCATCGACTTTACGAACTCCCAAAACCGAAGCTATACCTTACCCGATCATGCAGACATTTCATTCAGAATGGAAATGGATACCCTTTTTCCGCCATCCTTTAGCGAAGAATGTGGGGGTACCCTGTCTGATTTCTCCATTACGGAAAGATGGGGAAGGGTATCGGGGATGAATGAATTCATGGACTTACAAAAAGCCCAGCGCTTTACTTATGAAGGCGCTTCAACCTATACGGTCAATCAGGTAGGAGTTTGGTTCAGCTTAGGAGAAATCGTGGGAGACGGAGAAATTAAAGTGAATATTTATGATGTATCGGGAGATGGAGCTCCCGGCTCCTTACTGGGCTCCAGTGACCCCTTAAAAGTGAGTGAGCTATACATTCCCGGTGACGAAGACCCTTTAGCCCCCACTGCATTTTCCTTTAGTACGCCTGCTTTAGTCCAAAGTGAGCAGTTCTTTGTGAGTGTTGACTTTACGGCTCTTTACAGCTCACAGGATACCGTAGCCCTCTACAATACTCAACAGGATTGTGGCGACGGCACCTCTACCTATGAGCTCTTCGGTGATGGGGTTACCTGGGAACATTATGTGGAAACCTGGAACTTAAATGCCGATCTGGCCATTTTGGCTATCGTTGAAGAACAAGAAGATGTAGTATTAATGCCGATAGACACTGCCTTTACGCCAAGTTTCAAGGATACCTGTGGCCAGACCGTGCAGTTTTTTGGAGTCCAGGACGGCTGGGGGTACGTAGCCGGCACGAATAATTTTGGTGATTTGGAAAAAGCACAACGCTTTGATTTCCAAGGAGCTGATAATTATAACTTAACGGAAGCTTTTGTTTTCTTCCATGCAGCCGAAGTAGTAGGAGATGGAGATGTTCAGGTCAAAATTTACGATGTGGCCGGAAATGGCTCGCCCGGAGAGTTATTAGGGACCAGTCTTCCTCTGAAGGTCAGTCAACTGGCCACCCCTGATCAATCCATTCCCGCCACCCAGTTCTTATTTGAGAATCCGGTCCCTCTAAAAAGTAGCCGGTTTTTTGTGAGTGTAGACCTATCTGCCGTGTACACCGCTCAGGATACGGTAGGAATCTGGCACACCCGCCCGGATTGTGGAAACGGCAATAGTACCTGGGAATTGTTCAGCGACGGAACCAGTTGGGTGCCTTTTACTGATCCATCTTCCTGGCAGTTTAACACGGACCTGTTTATTTTTGCAGTTTTGGAACAAATATCAACCGATGTAGAGGACCTGTCTCCCGAAGCAGCCGGCATATACCTCCAGGATGCTTACCCCAACCCGGCTTCAGATCAGATCACTCTAGACTTTAGCCTCGATCAAAAGGAGGAAATCAGTGTGACCATCTATCAGGCAAATGGACAACTGGTAAAAAATCACTATATAGGTGCCAGAGCTCAAGGGGAACATAGAGAAGTGCTGTCACTCCAAAATTTAAATAACGGGGTGTATTTTTACTCCTTCTCTACTTCGAAAACACGAGTGCTTAAGAAATTTATTATTCAGAAATAATTTTTTTTAGACCTCAAAGGTCTCGAGACCTTTGAGGTCTAAAAGGAAAAACTTGCCCAAAAATTTCCCCATCTTAGAAATCGCTAAAAGTATTAATTTTGACTCTACGATTTGAGAAAAAGGGAGCTGCGGCCTCAAGCCGTAGCTCCCTTTAAATTACTAAATCACTGAAAAATGTTTGAATACAGTCAAAACCATATCCATCACCTGCGCATTGACGAATTTCCAAAAGGAGAAATTACCGAAACCTGGCTGCACATCATTAACAATGGAATTGGCGAAGCCGTACGAATCCCCATGATCATTGCCAGAGGCATGGAAGAAGGCCCCGTTTTGGGTCTCACAGCAGCCTTGCACGGCAACGAACTGAATGGTATCCCGGTTATTCAGCGTTTGTTTAAAGAGTTAGATGTGAGCCGCTTGAAAGGAACTGTGGTCGGGGTATTGGTGGCCAATGTACCGGCTTTATTGTTGGAGCAGCGCCGTTTTGTAGATGATGTCGACCTGAATCGCATTGCCCCGGGTAAGCGGGATGGCAATCGGAGTGAACTGTATATTTACCGGCTGATCAACCGAATCGTCCGCCACTTTGACTATCTCGTCGATCTGCACACCGCCAGTTTTGGGCGGATCAACAGTTACTACATCCGTGCCGATATGGACGACCCGGTATCAGCCCGAATGGCCTTGTTACAGAACCCTGATATCATTCTGCACAACCCTCCTCGTGGCAAATCTCTGCGCGGCAATGCAGACGACAGGGATATCAAATCAATCACCGTTGAGCTGAAAGATCCACATGTTTTTCAATATGACGTCATCGAAGACAGTCTTGTCGGTATCCGAAACATTCTTTACGACCTGAAGATGCTGAGAGGACGGCTCCGCTATCCCGAAGAATTTACCATGCTCTGCCGGGACTCCTACTGGATCTATACCGACGAAGGCGGAATCCTGAGAGTCCTGCCAAAACTTGGTCAACAAGTACAAAAGGGAGAAAAAATTGCCGAAGTGCTAACTATTTTTGGAAAGGTGGTCAAAACGTATGAAGCCCCCGAAGATGGCATTGTCATTGGGAAAAGCGTTAACCCAATCAATCAATCCGGTAGCCGGATCATTCACCTGGGCGTTAATTTTGAAAAGATCCCCAGCCGGATCGATCCAGAGGATCTGGAAGTTTCTTAAAAATGGACTGTCTCATAGAATTTCTTTTAAGAGGTGTTTTTTAATAAAAACGAAGTTTTATTAAAAAACACCTCTTAAAAGAATATTATTGGCTGGCGAAAAAGGCCGTAGGTCTTTTGAGACAGCCTCTTTTTATTATATTTATGGATAGCCACCAAAGCCATCCAAATGAGTAAAGCCATCTTAAAAGCATTACCGGAGCTGATCGAAACAGGGATCATAAATGAATCCCAGGCTCAGAGCATCCGGCAACATTACGCTCAAAAACAGGACCAATCCGGCAACCGGATTCTGTTAATCTTCGGAATTCTGGGCGCCTTGCTGATAGGACTGGGGATCATTTTGATCATTGCCCACAACTGGGATCAGCTGAGCAGGCCGGTAAAAATTGTTTTTGCTTTCTTACCGCTCCTTATCGGCCAGGTCGTATCCTTCTATGTGCTCCTCAAAAAAACGGACCAAAAGGCATGGCGGGAAGCTGCTGCCACTTTTTTATTTCTCGCATTCGGCGCTTGTATCTCCATGATCAGCCAGATCTATAACATTCCCGGCAGGGTCAGTGATCTGCTATTGGTTTGGATGTTACTGGGCCTTCCTCTGGTGTACCTCCTGCGATCATCCGTAGCTTCTTTTATTTATCTTTTTGGCATTACTTACTATGGTTGTCAGCTAGGGTATGTGGAATACCCCACCCAAATCCCCTATCTATACTGGTTAATGCTTCTGTTAATTTTGCCACACTATTATTTTTTAAACAAAAAGTCGCCGCGCAGTAATTTCACTATTTTCCACCATTGGATAATTCCGCTTTCCCTGATCATCACCTTAGGCACTTTTGGTCAGCAGGAAGAACTATTGATGTTCCTGGCTTACTTCAGCTTATTCGGTTGGTTATACCTGACAGGAAGACTGACCTACTTCGATGAACAGCCACTCAGAAACAATGGTTTTCTGGTTTTGGGATCCCTGGGAAGTGTTATCCTCTTGCTCATGCTAAGTTTCGATTTCTTCTGGGAAGAATTGTATCTACAGCGGCTGGATCAGGCTTCCTGGATGGCTAGCCCCGAATTCTGGGTAGCCGGCCTACTTACATTGCTGGCGATTGTATTTCTATACCTGGTGGCGCGTAAAAGCGGCCTGGATAAAATTGCCCTGATGGAAGTATTATTCCTGATTTTTCTATTCATCTTCGTAACAGGATTTTTTGCTCCCGGACAATCGCTCCTGCTCGTTAATATTTTATTGTTTGTTTTAGGCATCTTTTATATCCGAAAAGGAATTCGGCAAGACCACCTTGGGATTCTCAACTACGGTTTACTAATTATTACAGCGCTGATCATTTGCCGCTTTTTTGATACCAAATGGTCTTTTATTCTTAGAGGAAGCTTGTTTGTACTAGTAGGTATCGGCTTTTTTATTGCCAATTATCAAATGCTCCGGAAAAGGAAAACAAACGCTTAAGTTATGGAAAAAAAATATTATATGGTATTATTTGCCTTGCTGGCCATAGCTCAATTAGGCGTTGCAGCCCGAATGATCATTCAGCAGGAGCAGATCATTCAAAAGGGAGAGCCGTTTTTCTTTAAAACTGCACCAATCGATCCCTACGATCCCTTTCGAGGCAAATACATCACCCTTCGCTTTGAAGCAGAGCAATATGAAACCACCGATCTCCGGACCTGGCAGGCCCAGGAGGAGGTTTTTGTATCCATTATTACTGACTCGGCCGGTTTTGTGCAAATTGCCGGCCTGAGCAAAACCCCGCCTCTGTCTGACACTCCCTACTTTCAGGCAAGGGTCAATTATTTTTATCCAACAGATAGCCTGGCGACCATCTCCCTGGACTTCCCTTTTGATCGCTTCTACATGGAAGAATCAAAAGCCCCCGAAGCGGAAAAGATCTATCGGGAGGCCTTCCAACAGTCGAAAGAGGATATTTATGCCGTCGTTTTTATTAATCAGGGGAAAAGTGTGCTGGAGGATGTAAAGATTGGGGAACAATCTATCAAAGACCTGAGTACTAAAAAAATTCGGGAATAATATACAACACCAATAGCGTAATAAATTCTTATATTCTAAACTGTATTTTTTATGTCAAAAAATAAAACAAGGGGGCCATTCGGCTTTTTGGAAGTCATCTTCCCCGTAGGAATCGTACGGATGATCCTCCTGATATTCGTCCTGATCAGCTCGATAGATATTTTCTACCAAAGCTATGAAAAGAATTATCAATACAATGTAGAGCTTCCCGGCCCGATCGATATTAACAAGGTCATGCAGCAAAGCCTCAATGAATCGATGCTCGCCTTACTTGCTTTTACGCTTCCTTTTCTTCTCTATCTCTTTATCACCAGAAGGCTCAGAAGTAAGATGACTTATAAGGAAGAGAAACTTTCACTCGAACTGCAGTTGAAGAAAAAGCAGTTAATAGAAGAAATACGGGAAATGGACCAAAGAAATGAAGCCTAAAATTTTAAAAAAATGAGAGTATTCAAAAACATCATCAAGGTACTAATGGGATTATATCTGATCCTTATTTCTGCTGTTCTCATCCAAAGAGGATACATTGGCCTCATAGGCAATCCGGAGAACGAAGCTATTTTTGAGTTTTTTTCCAGTTCGTACGTCATGACGAGGAACATTCTTTTGATGGCAACCGGTACTTTAGGTATCCTGTATGCATTGATCACCCTTGGAAAACCGAATAGCATCAAAACCCTTAAAAGGGAAGTGAAAGCCTTACAAAGGGAGCATCAGCTGAAAAGCTTGCGCCGTCAATTGTAATTTTCCGGGCCCGCTTTTCAAATTTTGTCTATTTTTGCACAATTAGAAAGCTGCCGGGCTGAGTAACAGAACTTTGGATAGGACCTACGAAACAAGTAGGGCCGGCAGAACGTTAATACATACGATACTAATAACAATAAAACCACACTACTAACAAACAATCCAAAAACACAAAATATTGACATTTAGAGAATTAAATTTTTGCGACGCCCTCCTCGACGGTCTGGATGCCATGCGCTTCGAAGAGGCCACCCCGATCCAAGAACAAGCCATTCCTGTAATTCAATCAGGCAAGGACCTACTTGCTTGTGCCCAAACCGGCACAGGCAAGACGGCTGCCTTCTTACTACCCGTATTAAATGAATTAACGGTCAACCCACAAACTACCGTGAACACCCTGGTACTGGTTCCCACAAGAGAACTGGCCATTCAGATTGATCAGGCCCTGGAAGGATTTTCATATTTTACGCCTATTAGTTCACTGGCCATTTATGGAGGCCGCGACGGCGATGCCTTTAATCAGGAAAAGAAAGCACTGCAACAAGGAGCCAATGTGATCATCGCTACGCCGGGAAGATTGATCTCCCATCTCAATCTGGGATATGTCAAATTCGACAGCATTAAGCACCTCATCCTGGATGAGGCCGACCGCATGCTGGATATGGGCTTTGTCAATGACATCAAAAAGATCATTACCTTTTTGCCCAAAAACAGGCAAACACTGATGTTCTCAGCAACCATGTCCCCAAAGATCAAACAACTGACGCACAAAATCCTTAATAAGCCCGCTTCTATCAGCCTCGCCAATTCGCGGCCCGCAGAAGGAATTTCTCAGGGCGCCTTTAAGTTACCTGAGCACCTTAAAATGAACCTCTTGACTTACTTGCTGGATGTTCAAAAAACCCAGAAAGAAAAAATGCTGGTTTTTGCTTCTACGAAAGTTAAAGTAAAGCAGATAAGAGCCGACTTGAGCCGAAGCGGGCTAAATGCAGCTGAGATCCACTCTGATCTTGAGCAGGATGAAAGAAGAGAAGTGCTGACCAAGTTTCACAACGGAACCGTTCAGGTGCTTGTAGCTACGGATATCCTGGCCCGCGGTATTGATGTCAAAGACATCGACCTGGTCATCAACTATGATTTGCCGAGCGATCCGGAGGATTTTGTGCATCGCATCGGTCGTACAGCCCGTGCGGAAGCCAAAGGCAGCGCCCTGGCGCTGGTCAGTCCAAAGGAAAAGAGATACTTTCAAAATATTGAGCGTCTGATCCAAATGGAAATTCCGATCCTTCCCCTGCCACCCTTCATGGTCAAGTTAGTTGAGGAAGATAAAAAGAACCCAAGGCCGAAACCAAAATCAAAAAAGTTTGGTAAAGGAGGATCCTACAAAAAAAAGAGAGGAAAAAAGGCCTCTAAAGGATAAAAAAAGCTTGCTGCCGGATGGTAGCAAGCTTTTTTTACAGCACGACTGTTCCTAGTTCCTTTGCCAATTCATTGCGTATCTCCAGTAGTTTTTGCTGAAGTCGCATATGGAGCATCATGTTCTCGACATCTCCTGCCTGACCCAATTCTTTTATTTTCTCCTGATTCTGGATACATTTTCTTACGATCTTTTTCAAACGGAAACGCTTCAGGGCATGTTCGCTGTCCTTGACGAAATTTTCATCCGGCATCTTTTGAGTATTCAGGTAAATATCCCACTTTTTCTCCCAGTTTTCACTGTACTCGTACGGAGTAGACAGCAAGTCCACGGCCAGCTCTCTGATCTGCTGGTCTTCGTGATTGGTAAAATAAGTCGGATCAACGGCTTGGCCTTGGCTCAAGCGTTCAAGCGCCTCCCGGGAGATGGCCTGATATAAGACCTGATCAAAATCGTCGATCACATCCTCTATATTAGACAAAATAAACTCTGCTACCGTAATCTTTTCGGTCTGATCAAATAACTGATCCCCATAGTGGATGAGAATTCGGATTATGTCCCTTTCCTGAAATTCATGACCCGCTACTTTGGATTCAGAGGCTGCTTCTTGCTTTTCAGATATGGAAGGATGCTTTTCTACGGTGAACGGCTCATTCCTTTGTCCGGGCTCCGGAAGCTGCTCCCTATCCTTTTCCTTCTTCAGCTTTCGAAGTCGCTGGCCTATTACTTTATTGACTTCACTGATAAGAAGCTGTTCCTCTACATCTACCAGCCGGGCGCACTCTTTGACATATAAAGAGCGTTTAATGGGGTCCGGTATCCGGGCGATGCTATCTACCACTGAGCGAATCAGCTCCACCTTTTTAACCGGGTCATTTTTCCCTTCCTCCATCAAAATATTGGCCTTGAAAAAGATGAAGTCCTGGGCCTGGTTTTCCAAATATTGTTTGAAGTCAGTAGCTCCGACATTTTTTACATAAGAATCGGGATCTTCCCCTTCCGGAAGTAATACCACCTTTACGTTCATATCCTCTTCCAGCACCAGGTCCAGTCCTCTCAGGGCGGCCTTTACACCCGCCGGGTCTCCGTCATAAAGGATCTTAATGTTCGGAGTATAGCGTTTAATCATCTGGACCTGGCCGGTAGTAAGGGAAGTACCGGAGGAGGCCACTACATTTTCGATACCGGCCTGGTGCAGGGAAATGACATCTGTATAACCTTCCACCAGGATGCATTCATCTGCTTTACGAATAGCGTTTTTAGCCTGGTAAGCCCCATACAGGATTTTACTTTTGTTGTAAATCTCGGTTTCCGGAGAATTGATGTATTTAGGAGCCTTCGCCTTTTTTTCGAGGATACGCCCGCCGAAGCCAATCACTTTGCCTGATAGATTATAAATGGGAAACATCACCCGGTCGCGGAAAAAATCAAAGCCTTTTTCCGATACCAGTCCCAGGTCTTTGAGGAGTTGTTCGTTGTGCTGGCGTTTCTGAGCTTCTTCCAAGAGGGCCTTCCAATCCTTAGGGGCGTAGCCCAATCCAAATTTTTGAATGGTTTCTTCCCGAAAGCCTCTTTCCTTAAAATACGGCAGGGCAATGTTCTTACCACGATCGGTATCGAATAATTGTTCCTGGAAAAAATCGGCCGCGAACTTGTTGATGATGTAGTAAGAGTCCAGCTTTTGCTGCTCAGCCAGGTGCTCAGGGCTCGACACGGTTTCTTCCAGTTCGATGCCATACTTTCTGGCCAGATAGCGAATGGCTTCCGGATAGGATAGATTTTCGTGCTCCATTATGAAGTGCACAGGTCCCCCACCCTGTCCGCAACCGAAGCATTTAAAAATATTTTTGGAAGGAGAAACTGTAAAAGAAGGCGTTTTTTCACTGTGAAACGGACATAGGCCGATCATGTTCACGCCCCTCTTTTTCAGGCGAACGAACTCCTCGACCACCTCTTCAATTTTGGCAGTTTCAAATACTTCCTGTATGCTTTTTTGTGAAATCATTTTTTAACAATGCTGTTAAATACTTTAACAACTTTTAGGTTTAACACATTATCCATTCATTTTCAATCACTTACCCCAATTCATTTAATAAGCGTTAAAATAAATAACACGGGCTCACTAGTCCTTTGAGGCTTTTTATGCGTCTTTATAGTAAAACAACACAAAAAAGAAAAAAACTCAAAGTATTTGAGTTGAATATAAGAACAATGAGATTACAATGAAGTTGTTGAAAGTTTTCCACTGGTAGCGAAAAAACAGGATTTTTTATCCAGTTGAGGCTTTTTTTGAGCTTCATAGCAGCGCTATGGAGCGATAAAAAAACGAAAGGTGGGTAAAAAAGACGTTTTTGCAGCCCAGTGAGAAGACTATCAACAACTTCGATAAAGAATAATGGTTAGTGAAGGTTTTTGAGAGCGCAATTGGGCCCGGATCATGTATCCGGGCTTTTTTTTTGAAAAAGACCCAGGCTTACTACTTTTCTCCTGATCCCTCAGCTTCAACAATAAAAAACTCAACAGAAAGCGGCGAATATTTAATATTTTCTACAAAATCCGGATACTGCTGGAGGATAATAGGAGCGGTATTTTTGGTTCCGGAAGAGGTCGCTTCCGTCAGGTCCACCACCAATTGAAAGTTTGAAGCGGATAATTCTTCGTATTTGCTCAGGCCGACCGAACAAGTCAGTCGGATGGTTTTAGGAAAAATATTGATGCTGTCAGCAGCATTCAGCACCTCAATCGGTATAAAAAAGGACTTTTCGGTGATCTGTTCTACCGGTACTTCGACATTGACCTTGGTGGCACTTAATATCAATTCGCTGGGAGCTTTGGCCAGGTTCAGTTCAGTGGTCACCGAATTTTTCACTTCGGAGCGGATCAGAGAATCTGTATTCCATTCATTGAAACCCTCTACTACTGAAGCCGGGCCGGTAATGACGATACTATCCGGGGTGAGGATAGGTTGGTCTTTAAATTCATACTCAGGGGCAACGGTAATATCCCTATTCAATTTAACAGGCACCTTTTTATTCAGCTTTTCATCCAGCGCTAAATGAAGCTCTTCATAATTCAATTCAATGATCTTGATGTCCTTGGAAGAGAAAGAGTTGTTGATAGCTGTACGCAGCTGAGCCCGATTGAGATCCAGACGATTGGTTTGTCTCAAATCGAATTTGAGGACGATATTAGGATTATAGAAAAAATCGAAGGTTAGATCCCAGCCCTGACCTTCGATAAGCGCTACCACATCCTTGGGCGGCACTGCCAGGAAGGCCTTTTCGGACGGAATCTGGATCTCAAAAACAATGTTTTTATCCGTTCTATAAACCTGAGAGAGCTTGACCAGCAACCAAAAGGTCAGGGCAATGCCGAAACAAACGATCAGCACTGCTCTGTCCTCTCTGAGTTTTAGCCGAAAACTCTTATTTTGAATTCGAATCTTGGGACTTAAAAATTGCATCAGTCAACTCCTTTGATATGGCATTCTTCGTCACCCTCATGTAAGTTTTTGAACTAATTTCCAGTGTAATGACTTCTCCCTCAATTTTGGTGATCTTTCCCAGAATTCCACTGGCTGTTACCACTTCCTTTCCTTTTTCCAAGCTTTCCGAGAACTTACGTTGGTCTTTATTTCTTTTAAATTGAGAGTAAAAAATAAATACCACTACGGCCAGCATAGCCAGCGGAAAAATTAAATTGTAAAAGCCGTCATTTCCTGAAGCTGCCTGTAATAAAATCAGGTCCATCATAAATATTTATTAAAATTTATTTATAAAGTATTTTTTAATATAGGTGCCCGCTTCGGGCACCTATATTAAAAAATTTATTCCTTAGCTTCCACATAACCAAACAAAATAACCTGCGTTTGGTTAGGGTAGGTATTGGCAAAAACGGTGACTGGTTTGCTTTGTTCTCCAGTCCGCCCACTAGAATTAAACTGAACAGAGATCTCCCCTTTCTCACCGGGCTCAATGGGATCTTCGGGCCATTCCGGGATCGTACATCCACAGGTAGATTTAACGTCATTGATCACCAGGGGCACTGCTCCGACATTGGTAAACGAAAATACATGTTCTACCTGTACACCTTCCTTTACACGTCCGAAATCGTACAAATCCTCCTCAAATTTCAATTTGGCTACATTTATGGTATCTTGTAGGCCATTGGCTGAAACGGGATTTCGAATGATGGAAGAATTATTCGAGGCATCGGAATATTCCTGCAGGGATTTCTCCGACGGGCTTTGATCTGCCCCACAGGATGCTATAATGAGTCCTGTCAGAGCAATTAGAGCGAACTTTGATATTCTGATCATCATTTTATTTTTAATGGATCTCAACTGATTTCCCCTTATACTTATTATCCCGTAAAAGTAAATTATTTTCAGTAATTACAAAACCTCTAAACAGGCTGTACACCATATGGAGAAACACAAATACAATTATGGAATAATTGGCAATTGCGCCTACCTGGCTTTAATCGACACCCACGCCAACGTCGGCTGGATGTGCTGGCCCCGGTTCGACAGCAGCTTCATCTTCGGCTCTCTTCTGGATAAAGAAAAAGGCGGAACATTTTATATCCGCCCCGACTCAGAAAACTACACCAGTCGCCAGCGATACATTGAAAATACCAATATCCTGCAAACTACTTTCGAGTGTGAAGACGGCAAATTCATGGTCATCGACTTTGCCCCTCGATTTTATCAATATGAGCGCTTTTACAAGCCCCTCATGCTGATGAGAAAGGTGGTCAAGCTGGAAGGCCGGCCCCGAATCCGGGTTTGCTGCAGGCCAAGCGGCCATTACGGCCAAACGCAGTCAAAAGCTATCTTCGGCTCTAATCATATCCGCTACGATGGCCTGGACACGGAGGTCCGTCTGACCACCAACACGCCTTTGAGCTACATCGACCAGGAGCAGGCATTCGTCCTCACCGGCACCCAATACATGTGCCTGACCTGGGGCGTGCCCCTTGAAGGTCCTTTGGAAACCACTGTGGACCATTTCCTCAACCAGACCATCAAATACTGGCGCGTGTGGGTCAGCAATACTTCCACGGAGCATTTTCACCAAAAAGCGGTGATTCGTTCAGCGCTGACGCTGAAAATGCATCAGTATCAGGATACAGGTGCTATCATTGCTGCCACAACCACTAGTTTACCTGAATCGCCCGGCAGTACTCGCAACTGGGATTACCGATTCTGCTGGATGCGAGATGCTCACTATACACTCAAAGCATTAAATGATCTGAGTCATTTCGGTATTCTCAGAGATTATGCCAATTTCATAGAAAACATCGCGATTGGGGAAGATCGCCGCTTCCATCCCTTATACCCCATTACCATGAATGGTGAACCTGTTGAAAAAATACTTGACCTGGATGGATATAGAGGGGAAAAACCGGTTAGAATAGGTAACCAGGCTTATGAACACATTCAAAATGATGTATATGGCCAGGTTTTGGTAACGGTCTTACCCCTTCTGACTGATGAAAGGCTGGTCAATCAAGGCAGCGACAGCCTGGAAGAGCTCGTGTTCCATTGCCTGGAAATGATCGATGCCACCATGGAAGAACCGGATAATGGTTTGTGGGAGTTTCGAGGTACAGAACAGCTGCATTGTTACACCTTCCTCTTCCACTGGGCGGGTGCCAATGCAGCCAAAAAGATAGGCGAGCGGCTGCAAAACAAGGAAATGGTCAAATTAGCCAAAAGACTGGTGAAAGAATCCGTTAATATGATCGAAGCCTGCTACGACGAAGAAAGAGGTGTATATACGCAGGCCGTCGGCAACCCGAACCTGGATGCATCTCTGCTGCAATTGATCAATATGGGCTACCTCAACCCAAGGTCAGAAAAGGCCAAAAAACACGTCCAGGTCCTGGAAGATGCCCTCCGAACCGAATCCGGCCTATTCTACCGCTACAAACATGCAGATGATTTCGGCGAGCCGGAAACCACCTTCCTCATCTGTGCATTCTGGTACGTAGAAGCCCTGGCCAGAATGGGTAGGGTGAAAGAGGCAATCAAAATTTTCGAATCGCTCTTGGAACACTCTAATCACCTGGGACTACTCAGTGAGGACGTCCATGAAGCCAGCGGAAGTCAATGGGGTAATTTCCCTCAGACCTACAGTCATGTCGGTCTCATCAACGCGGCTTTTGCCATTAGTAAAAAACTGGATAAACCGATCTTTTTGTAAGGGCGAGGGAGGAAGGTCGAAGGGCGAAGGAGGAAGGTCGAAGGGCGAGGGAGGAAAAGCCTTCCATTCTCAACTTCGCCCTTCGAACCTCCTAAAAAATTTTATTATGAAAATATATTTAATCGGCTTCATGGGCTGTGGGAAAAGCCACCACGGGAAAAAACTAGCTCAGATACTCGAGCATGACTTTATCGATCTGGATCATTGGATCGTAGAGAAATCACTGATGAGCATTCCGATAATCTTTAGAGAAAAAGGAGAAGCTTACTTTCGGCAATTGGAGGCCAAAGCCTTACGAGCGCTGGAAGGAAAGCAAAATACGGTTATCGCCTGTGGTGGTGGGGCTCCATGTTTTCACAACAATATGGAATGGATGAATGAGCACGGCCTGACTATTTTCCTGGATACCTCTGAAGCCCTTATCCTAGACCGGGTGAAGCGAAAGCCAGATAAAAGGCCCTTATTAAAAAGCAAATCAAATGAAGAACTCCGTCTTTTCATCAGCAGTAAACTTTCTGAAAGACGAGCCTTCTATGAGCAGGCCCGAATCACCGTTTCTCAGCAAACGGAGGCAG
>JAUIKE010000322.1 GCA_030430845.1 Bacteroidia bacterium
CCTTTCAGGGGAGCGAGGACTGGGGTGGCCGGGCTAGGGCGATTCACATTACATTGCTGGGGCGAGGGTGGCACCCCTGGTCTTGAGGTAGCACCTCAAGTTGGGCGTGTAGTCCCCTTTCAGGGGAGCGAGGACTGGGGTGGCCGGGTTAGGGCGATTCACATTATATTGCTGGGGCGAGGGTGGCACCCCTGGTCTTGAGGTAGCACCTCAAGTTGGGTGTGTAGTCCCCTTTCAGGGGAGCGAGGACTGGGGTGGCCGGGCTAGGGCGATTCACATTACATTGCTGGGGGCGAGGGTGGTACCCCTGGTCTTGAGGTAGCACCTCAAGTTGGGTGTGTGGTCCCCTTTCAGGGGAGCGAGGACTGGGGTTGGCCGGGGCAGGGCGATTCACATTACATTGCTGGGGCGAGGGTGGTACCCCTGGTCTTGAGGTAGCACCTCAAGTTGGGTGTGTGGTCCCCTTTCAGGGGAGCGGGAGCGGGGTTGGCCGGGGCAGGGATACTACCCTTTCTGTTCTGGGAAGCAGCCCCAGGGACCTTATACATTACATCATATCTTGCCCGAAGGGCATCCATATAGATCAACACCGGGCAGCGCCCGGTGTACCTCTACCATCACCCACCTCTTCACGCCCTGAAAGGGCAGCTCTATATAATTCGTTCACCATTCAGGTCCGTGATCAATACCTCACTCATATAATCAAAGAAGGGACGAATAGCAGAGTACGTCTCAATGACCTTCTCCACAAATCCAGGACTCAGTACCTCCTCATCTGTAAAAGAACGCATCGCATAAAACTGCTTCATACGAATGAACTCGATGTTCGGATGATCCTTCGAAAAACCCTGTGGCGCAGTTTTTACACCATCCCCTTTCAATTCACCAAAGGTGGACACAAACACAGGATCGGTGACAATCTTGCGGATCGTATCTCCATCGAATTCAAACTCCTTTCGGATCCTCTTCAGATCTTCTTTGTTGGGGCCGTAAAAACCACCGCCGAACCGGCTATCGCCAGGCTCGATGCTGAAGAAATAGCCACCGCGCCGCTCTGCTCCCGCCCGGCGGAAATAGCCGCTCATGTACGTCTTATACGGTGTTTTATCTTTAGAAAAGCGAACATCCCGATAGATACGATATAACTTATGGCTTTCTATCACATCCGTTTGCTGAAGTCCTATTTCTACTTCCTTTATAAAGTCTTCCACATTGGCTTTGGCAGCCAAATACTGACCTTTATGAGCATCGAACCATTCTTTGTGGTTGTTTTGGCGAACTAGTTTGAGGAAGTCGAGGGTACTTTTTTGAATCATACTACGCAAGTTTTTTATTATTTTCAGGGCGGTCGCCCTGAAAATAATAAAAAATCTCTTCCACAGGTTTCATTTGTTCAAGACAACTACTGGGCTATTGTTGATTTTTGTAGCGAACAAAATTTTTATCGAACAATGATCAACAAAAAATCACCCACTATTTTATTTGCGCTCGGTATCTTGTTTGTCGCTTCCTCTTTTTCTTTAACAGAGGCACCGACTATGAAAAAACCTGTTGACGAAATCGCTGCTTTTGAAAAAGCCGCAGACACTTATTTCAATGACGTGTTACAGGAACTGGGCTCCGTACCGGGCGTGGCTATCGCCATTGTAAAGGATGACCAGCCTATTTACCTAAAAGGCCTGGGGTATGGAGATCTGAAAAACAAGCAAAAAGTCAAAAAAAACACCAACTTCTATATCGCCTCCTGCACGAAGTCCTACACCGCTCTTCTGGCCATGCACCTGGATAAGAAAGGGATTATCAAGCTGGATGATCCCATTACCAAATACCTGCCGGAAGTGAAGTTTGACGCTCAACTGGAAGCGGATAAAGTGAGCATTCGTGACTTGCTACAGCATACCTCAGGCCTGCAAAACAGCCCCATAACCTACCGGCTGGCCTATTCCGGCGAACATACACTGGACAAATTAATCGACCTGTTGCAATACACCGAAGCCAACAAAGCCGGCAGAGGGCATTATCAATACACCAACTTTGGATATAACCTCTATACCATCATTTCGGATAAGATTACCGGAAAAACATGGCAACAGTGGCTAGAGGAAATTATCTTCGAGCCCACCAAGATGAATCAAACAACCGCCTACATGTCGCGTGTCCAAAAGAAAAACTGGACATTGGCCAAGCCACACATGAATCTCATCGGTCAGACGGACAATGAGGTTTACCTGGTCAAAACCGACCAAAGCATGCAGTCGGCCGGCGGTCTGATCACTACGGCCGAAGATGCTGCCCGATGGCTCGAATTACAAATGAATGAAGGAAAATTGGACGGAAAACAATTATTCCCTGCCGACATGATCCGCTACACCCACCAAAAGCATGCCGATACCGGCGGTGGCGAATATGGTGAATTCGGACGGGATTACTACGGAATGGGCTGGCGCGTAGGAGAATTTCACGGGCATCCTAATATCAACCACTTCGGCGGATACCCCGGCTATTTATCGCACATTTCTTTCGATCCGGAAGCCAAACTAGGAGTAGCCATTTTTACCAATGAAGCCTACTGGGGCGACAATGTAATGAACCTCTTCGCCGCCTTCGTCTACGATTATTGGTACGGAAATCCGGATGAGGTAGTCACTATGTACCAGGATAAAAAAAATGAAATGCTCGAACACGCCAAAAAGGTAAGCAAACGAATCCAGAAAGGTATCGAGGATCGCGCTAAAAGAACCTGGAACCTAGAAGGCCCCTGGACAAAGTACACCGGCACTTACTCCAATGATATCCTAGGAACCATTGAAATAAAGGGCTACGAAGATAGAATAGAAGTCAAAAACGGCCACCTACAATGTGTAGCCACGCCTTTTACAAAAGAAAACAGTATGAGAGTTGAACTCGTACCCGGTAGCGGTGAAGTGATCGAATTCGAGTATGAAGGTGAAAAAGTAATTGGTTTAAGAACGAATGATCTGAAATTCAAGAAGAAATAAACCATTAAAATGGCGTTAAGGAGCTATTAAACTTTCTGAAGGCTTGAAAAATTTGATATTTTCACTTTATCGTCATTCATATTATTTGATTTATGGCAGGCTACCCAAGGGTGGTCTGCCATAGATAATTTAATATTTATTCACCCGACTCAATATTTTTATTATGAAAAAAACAGTTTTTACGTTCTTCGGAATGCTGGCCATAGCCGGTCTATTTGCCTTCACTTATGTAGAGGTACAAGAAAACGCTGCAGAGAAAGAAGTTAAGGAGTTGATCCTGAAATCTTACGTACATGGCGCCTTTAATGAATTAAACCCCGATGCCATGCGCAAGGGTTTTCATCCCGACTTTGCTATTTTTTCTGCTGACGGAGAGAAGATTAGCCGCTACCCCATCGATGTTTGGGCCAATGGGGTAGAAAAAAGAAAAAACAAGCCGGATTTTGATCCTGCTAAAAACAAATGGGATCACAACTTCGCTTCAGTAGATGTTACCGGCGGTTCAGCTTCTGTTAAAATTGAGTTGTTCAATAAAGGGAAGCATGTTTATACCGACTACCTTTCTTTGTTGAAGTTCGATTCCGGTTGGAAGATTGTAGCGAAAGTTTATCATAAGCATTAAATAATTTTTGAGCCGCCGGCGGCGGCTCAAAAATTATTTAATGCTTAATTGGTAATCGGATCACAAACTCTGTAAACTCCCCTGGCTTCGTATTCACCTCCAATTCTCCCTCATGAACCTGAACAATGATATCATGGCTGATGGATAAGCCCAAGCCCGTATTGCCCTGTCCTGTAGGTTTAGTTGTAAAAAAAGGATGGAAGATTTGCCCTTTAATATCCTCCGGTATTCCCGGGCCATTATCTCTGATACGAATAGTCACCTTTCCTCCCTTGGCCTCCGTTTTGATTTTAATTTGAGGGGTAAAAGCATCGCCTAATTGCTGTTTTTTCTCTTTCAGCGCATAATGGGCATTATTAAAAATGTTGAGTAAAACTCTGCTAAAATCCTGAGGAATTACTTCCAGTTTAGGGAGAGAAGACTGTAAATCCTCCACCAACTCCACATAAAACCCTTGAGACAAGCCTTTGAAACCCTGATAAGAAAGATTGAAATTTTCTTGTAGCAGATGATTAACATCCACCTTCTGCCGCTTTCCGGATTCGCCTCTGGCATGATCCATCATACTTTGTACAATGCGGTCGGCTCGTTGGCCATTCTGAGAAATAGCGACTGAATTTTCCTTAAGGTCACCAATCACTTCCAACATCATTTCGTAATCTCCTGCTTCAAACTTGGGTTTATTCTCCTCAATGGTTTCCTCCAATTCTTCTGAAAGATCGGCTGAAACCTTTGCAAAATTATTGACGAAGTTAAGCGGGTTTTTGATCTCATGAGCGATGCCTGCCGTCAGCTGACCAAGGGTAGCCAACTTCTCTTGCATGAGCAGCTGCCGTTGAGTCCTTACTTTCTCTTCGGCTGTTTTTCGCTTCAAGCGATAATATAGAACCAGGATAAAAGATATAAATCCTGCTGCAATCAGTCCGATCAGACTAAGCGTAATGATGAATTGCTTTTGTCGAAGCTCATCTTTTGCCTGTAATAATTCACTTTCTTTTTGAATGATGGACAGCGAATCGCGGATGGTTTTGTTTTCCAGGCGCTCTGCCAGTAGTTCTACTTCCGTTTTTTGCTGTTTTAAGATGGCGAATTCCTTTTCCTTTAGTAGCTTTTCTTCAATAGTAAGATCTAACTCATCCTGGATTTCTCTGATCTCTGATTCAAAATCACGGAGAGCTTCTTCCTTTGTTTCGTATTCCTCTTGCAGATCTTGCAGTTCTTCGGTTACCGTCGCAGCTTTTATTTGGACCTGCAACTGATTATAGGCTTTTTCTGCTTCTTCCAGCCTCTTGGGATTACGAGCCACCATATGAATGGTCTTTAAAATTTCATAGCCCCTTAATTCAGCATTTTTGTCTTTCAGGGAGCGAGCGATACTGATTCCCGTTTCCGTGTATTTAACAGCCCGACTATACTTTCTATTATCTCGGTTGTAGATCCCCAAGAAGTAAGCACTTTTCAGGATCCCACTTTTATAATCTAAATCTTCACTCAGTTCAAAAGCATCTTCTGCATATCCACCTCCCTTATCATAATCCTTATTTATATACAGGCTGCTTAGCTTATTGAGGATGTCCACACGTTCCGTGCCCGCAGCAGTTGGTAGCTGAGCCTCCAAATCATCAATCCCCTGTGTAAAGGCAGAAATAGAAAGGCACATGATGAGAATAAAACCAAAAGTAAATTTCAACCTCATAAGTCCATATTTTAACGGAAGGTAAAAAAAAAGGTACAAATTGAAAATCAATTTGCACCCCTTCCAAAAGTAAGGATCAAACCTTACCGGCTAAAAATTGAGTAATTTTTGTGTATACTTTTGTGTATAAAGAGTATTCAAAGTTAAGAGAACATGGGATTATAAGCCTTGCGGCTTTAGGGATTATTCAACTCGGTTTTTTGGGATCGGATGGACAAAGAGGGATCCATTCCCTCCTCGACATCCGTAGCTTGTGATTAGTAGCGTAAACTAAAGCAAAATGCTATGATTGTTTCATTGGTTAATTGTTAATACAAAGATGAGGCTTTCTCAGTAGTCGCGTGTTCGGTATTGTTGCAGATGTGTTCGATATTGTGTCAAATGAATGAACTAGTTTGTTGCATAATGTTACTTACTGACCTTACGCACTTTTAAAAAAATGTACAAAGTGTCGCTGCGCCCAGACGGGCCGTATGGCTGCAGCTTTCAGGAAGCTGCAGCCATAC
>JAUIKE010000323.1 GCA_030430845.1 Bacteroidia bacterium
GGGGTTGTGTAAAAACTCGTTCCTCGTTTTTACCCACCCCAGATAATTTTGTTTTGGAGGTGGTTTAAAGAAAAAAACTTCGTTTTTTTCTTTAAACCACCTCCAAAAAATATATTATTGGTTATGTGAAAAGGCCAAAGGACTTTTTACACAACCCCAGCATCAGTTTATTGGGACCTTTCGAAAATTCGGGATGATTCATGTTTGTTCTAAATTCAGTTTTCTTTTTTAAAAGAATACCGATGATAAATAATCGCTCCAAATATGACGATGACGACCACAAAGGGCAACCAACTACCAATCTGATAGCCTATTTGATATCCAACACTTGTGGTATCAACCTGAAGAAACATAAGTACTTATTTTAATGTTCGTATTCTTCCAGTTCTAAGCTTGCAGCTTCCCAATTTTCCATTTCCTGCTCCAACTGTTCTTTTAAAGAGGCGTAACGCCCCATTTCTTTCTCTGCATCCGGAGACTCATAAAATTCAGCCTGAGCCATTTTTTTCTCTAAATGAGCAATTTCTTCCTCGTATTGTTCTATTTTCTTTTCTGCATTACTGAGTTGGCGCATCAACCGCTTGCGTTCTTCGTAGGACAATTCCTTCTTTGGGCCTTTCGCCTCTTCCTTTCGTCCATTCTCCCTCATTTCAACATCCCGCATATTATCCAGCGCTCTTTTTTCCAAAAAGGCATTTACATCGCCTATGTATTCAAAGAGCTGATGATCGCGAAATTCGAGGGTCCGATTCGTCAGTTCGGCCAGAAATTGGCGATCGTGAGAAACTACGATCAGGGTGCCGTTGTATTCCATCAGGGCCCGCTTGAGAATATCTTTTGAAATGATATCCAGGTGGTTAGTAGGCTCATCGAGTACCAGCAGATTAAACGGACGCAATAATAAACAAGCCAGTGCAAGCCGGGCTCGTTCCCCCCCCGACAATACAGAAACCTTTTTATCCACATCTTCCCCACTAAACATAAAAGCCCCTAAAATATTCCTCAGCCGTGTACGCATTTCAGGAGGGGAAGCCGCTTCCATGATTTCCAGAACTGTTTGCTTGGGGTGCATGGCCTCCGATTGATTCTGGGCATAATAGCCAATACTGACATTGTGCCCCAACTTGCATTCTCCGTCCGTCAGATTCAATTCGTTAATAATGATCTTGGCTAAAGTCGTTTTGCCCTGACCGTTTTGTCCGACAAAAGCAATGCGATCCCCTCTGTCAAGCTTGAGGTTCACACTGTCCAGAACAAGCTTTTCGCCATATTTTTTAACCAGATCCTTTACTTCCACAACAACCTGTCCGGAACGCGGGGCGTCCGGAAAATTAAGTGTCATGCCGGAAATATCCGCATCATCAATCTCGATCCGCTCCATTTTATCAAGCTGCTTCTGCATGGACTGAGCCATCTTGGTCTTAGTCGCCTTCGCCATGAAGCGGTTGATGGTTTTCTCTTTTTGCGCGATGACTCTTTGCTGGTTTTCGTAGGCAGCCTTTTGTTTTTCACGGCGCTCTTCTCTTAATTGTACAAACTGACTGTAGGATGCCTTATAGTCAAAAACATTACCGAGCTCTATTTCAATGGTCCGTTCGGTAATATTATCCAAAAACTCTTTATCGTGAGAAATGACAATAACTGCACCGGGATAATCTTTCAGAAAGGATTCCAGCCAAATGATCGATTCGATGTCCAGATGGTTGGTAGGCTCATCGAGTAGGAGAAAATCAGGTTTTTGCAAAAGCATTTTGGCTAATTCGATCCGCATTTGCCAGCCTCCACTGAAGGTATCGGTCAGTCGACCCATGTCTACATCCTTGAAACCCAGACCTTTCAAAACCTTCTCCGTTTCTCCCTCCATCGCTTGACCACCCAGCAATTGAAAACGGTTGTTCAGTTCAGAAAACTCTTCCAGTATTTTGTGATACTCCTGACTTTCATAATCAGTACGTTCGGCAATCTCCTTATTGATCTGATCAATCCGGTTCTCCAATTCTTTGACCTGGTCAAAGGCCCTCATTGCTTCATCTTTGACCGTGCGGCCTTTGGGCAGGTTCATCTCCTGATGAAGAAAGCCCAGTGTGGAGCCGGAAGGACGACTGATCTTACCTTCCTGAGGTCTCATATAATCAGCAAGCAATTTCAGAATAGTAGATTTTCCAGCTCCGTTACGGCCCACTAAACCCACCTTATCACGCTCGCCTATTACAAAACTGACCCGGTCTAATAAGATCCGGTCACCATATTGAATGTATAGATTTGAAGCTGAAATCATTTCGTTGTTCGTTGTTCGTTGTTCGTTGTTCGTTGTTCGTTGTTCGTTGTTCGTTGTTCGTTGTTCGTTAAGATCTTGAAAATTGGTGTTTTACTTTGCTTTTTCCAGGGTAAAACCGAAGGTAGAGCCCAATCTTGGAGTGCTTCTCACATTGATGGTTTGGTTGTGAGCCTCGATGATGTGTTTGACGATGGATAGTCCGAGGCCTGAGCCGCCCTGGCTACGAGAACGGCTTTTGTCCACCCTGTAAAAACGGTCGAACACATGATTCAGGTGTTTTTTGGGTATTCCGATGCCGTTATCTGCCACTTCCACCAAAATATTTTTGTCCATATCGTAAAAACCCACTTTGGTGTTTCCCCCTGCATGCCCGTACTTAATCGAATTGTGTATCAGATTAGTCAGTACCTGGCGGATCGTTTCTCGATCGGCCCGGACTTTGTAGGCCTGTGAGGCTCCATCTTTAAACTCCAGGGTCACATTTTTTTCCCTAGCTTTAAACTCCAGTTCGTCAAATACATCTTCAACCAGATCCTTAAGGTCAAAAACCTGCATTTCCAGCAGCATTTCTCCTGATTCCAGGCGAGAGATGGACTCCAGGTCCTCCACAATATTCTGGAGGCGGTCAATGTTTTTGGCAGCTTTTTTGAGGAACTTGCGATTGACTTCCGGATCTTCAAGTGCCCCATCCAATAAGGAATGAACAAAACCCTGCACATTGAAGATCGGGGTTTTTAATTCGTGTGAGATATCGCCGACAAATTTTCGGCGGTATTCGGCCCAGGTTTTATATCGTATGATCTCCTCCCTTTGGGAATTGGCCCACTCTTCCACTTCTTTTTCCATATCATCTATGATGTGGGCATCGAGATCCAGTCTTTTTGTCTCCACTTTCTTGTCAGCTGAAAGTTTCTCCTTGTGAATTGTTTTGTAGATGAGTTTTATTTTACGATAGATATACCGTTTTAAATAAAAGATGGCGGTAAAATAGGAAATGAGGAAAATCAGAAAAGTCCACAGTATGACCCGGGGAAGCATGGCAATGTCCGTATAAAAAGATAAAAACACTACATAAGACACCAAGGTGGCGACTGTAATGACCAAAGCAGAAGAAATAGCAATCTGCTTAGGTGTCGGATTTTTCAATATTAACTTCAAAATTCAAATTTATATCCAATTCCTTTAATCGTTTTGATATAATGATCGCCGATTTTTTCTCTCAGTTTTCGGATGTGTACATCAATGGTACGATTCCCAACAATAACATCGGTACCCCAGACTTTGTTGAAGATCTCTTCTCGTGAAAAAACCTTTCCGGGTTTGGAAACCAGCAAATAAAGCAATTCAAATTCTTTTTTCGCCAATTCGATGACTTCGTCGTTCTTTTGTACGGTTACTTTTTCCTTGTCAATGGTCAGGTCTCCGACCTTTATCACTGTTTCTTCCTCCAATTCATTCCTTCTTTCTGAACGCCTCAATAAGGCTCTAACCCGGCTCAGAAAAACCCTCGGGCGAATGGGTTTGGTGATGTAATCGTCTCCTCCTACGTCCAGGGCAGCGATTTGTGAATAGTCTTCTTCCCGGGCAGTAAGAAAAGCGATCACGGTTTTGTCAAACTCCGGCTTGTTTCTTAACATACGACAAACCTCTACCCCATCCATTTTCGGCATCATGATGTCTAAAATGATCAAATTCGGCACCTCCTTTTCCGCAATTTTGATCCCCTCTTCTCCATTGGAGGCCGTGGCCACGTCATATCCTTCTTTAACTAAATTATATTTTAGAAAATCGAGAATGTCCGGCTCATCATCGACGATTAAAATTTTTACAGGATTCATCAGAAAATTTGTTTGGTTATCCAGGTCGCAAAATATAAAAATCTATGAATATATTTTTTCAGACCTCTCGCTTTATTCATCCCCTGCAACTTTCTGATTTTCACCGAATGAACATAATTTACAAATATGAAAAAAAATTGGTAGAAGGCATGATTTTGTCAGCTGTTTTTCTTTTCCTTAATAGGTGGAGCAGGCTTTGATTATCATCTTTATATTATCCGTTATTAAAACAACGATTAAATTAGCCCAATCAGATGGGTACTATTTTCGTTTTTTTTATACCAAATGTTAAAACACTGTTGTGAAACATTATTTACTCATATCCCTGGTTTTTCTTTGTTGGTTGCCGTCTGCCTGGTCACAGGATCCCTTTTACGGGCATTTTTACGACAATGAAGCCCTTTTCAATCCGGCCTTGGTAGGCCTGAAGGGTTCGCTATCTTTTAACGCCAAATACAAATCACAATGGCCGGCCGGTAATGTTTCTCCCTTTATTTCCGGAATGGTCAGCATGGAAGAAAGTATGCCTTGCAGTCTTTTCGATTATGGCCTCTCCCTCAACTTTGACGAAGAAGGTTCCGGCCGTTTCCGCTCCTATGACTTCGGCTTTCGCTTTGCCGGGACGCCTGCTTTTACTGCCGGGAATTCTGTTCACAATCTCAAATTCGGGGCGGCTTTTCAATGGAGCTTAAAAACGGTTGATTATTCCAAATTTATTTTTTCCGATGAATTACACCCCAAATACGGCACCATAGATATTTTCGGCAATGATCTGCCTACCGGTTTCATCCCGCCAAATGAGGGAGAATCACAAGTGTTTTTTACTCCGGCTATCGGCCTGGCTTATCATTGGCTGTCCAATGAAAACAGTGAAAGAGCCAGTACGGTCCAGTTGGGTGCCAGTATTCACAATGCTTTTTCCCTCGGCAATAGCTTACTGGGAAACGAGGAGTCCATTTTAAATATCGGCACGAAGATCCCGGTGAGGTATAATGCGTTCGCCAGGGCCGAGTTCATTTTATCCAACAACAGCCGAACTTTCTGGAGTATGGGCCCTATGTTCTTTTTTCAAAAACAAGGACAGCTGCAATATGCTGAGGCAGGAGTGCACACCTCTTTTAATCGCTTCCTGAATGGGGCGGTTCTCTATCATTTTTCTCCCAAAACCCTGAGTGGTAATTCCACAAACTGGTTTACCTTCCAGGTAGAATTCGGCGGGTTGGTCTCTAAAGAAAATCGCATTGACCTGGGACTTTCTTATTCTAATAATTTTAGTGGCCTGAGAAATACCGTAGGCCCTATACTGGAATTTTCGGTTTCCATTCACCTGGCCAAAAGCCCGGTCTGTAAATTGATGGGCCTGGGAGATGAAGTTCCGTATGCCAAAGGGGCTAAGTGCCCGACAGCGGCGTTTTCGCCTAACAGAATGAAAATGTATGATAATATATGGTAGGAAGGAAATCCTGCTTTTTATTGGAGTCTTTTAAAGGCACGCAGATACCGCGGATTTAGCAGATTTTTATTTGCGAAATTTGCGAAATCTGCGTGCCAAAAAAGGGAATCTAAAATAAATTTCATTGCCGTACACTTTTATTTCACGGGAAGTTCTTTGAAAATTGGAAAGAAAGATTTAAGGCATGTCTGACGTAAAATCGGATAGCCCTCAGGCCAATCTGAAACACGGACAAGCTGTGGATTC
>JAUIKE010000089.1 GCA_030430845.1 Bacteroidia bacterium
GAATCCACAGCTTGTCCGTGTTTCAGATTGGCCTGAGGGCTATCCGATTTTACGTCAGACATGCCTTAAATCTTTCTTTCCAATTTTCAAAGAACTTCCCGTGAAATAAAAGTGTACGGCAATGAAAAAAATAAAAACTCTAAACTCGGGAATCATAAATTGAAAAATTAAAATTGAATTAAACATGGCCGAAATTCAAATTTCGAAGCATGCCCGAGAACAAATGAAAAAACGTGGGATATCAGAAGAAATGGTTTTTGATATTGTTCAATCTCCTGATCAAGAGATTTCAGAAGATTCTGATAAACAGATTTATCAATCCATCAAATACTTTGAAAAGGACAAAAAGGAATTTTTAGTGAGAGTATTTGTTAATATCATTAAACCACCTAACTTGGTAATAACAGTATACCGAACTACAAAAATTGAAAAATATTGGCAAGATGAAGATTAAATATGATCAAGAAGTCGATATTCTTCTAATCGAATTATCAGATTCAGAAGTATATGAAAGTGATGAATCTAAGCCAGGGGTAATCTTAGATTATGACAGAGAAGGACAGATCATCCGTATTGAAATATTAGATGCTTCAAAACGGACGGGTACTCCATTTAAATTTGAATACGAAATGATCACAGGAGAATAAACTGGACCCAACATTGCATATGCGTCCAGCCTCTATGTCTATGGCAGGATTGGCCACGCCGCATATGCGACCATTGTAGGCAAGCTCAAAAAGAACTAAAAAGTGCAGAATTTTGTAGATATTTAAACAAGCAGTTAAAACCAAATCATCATTTCAACAGAACAGGCAGAAAGAAGGAAAAAATTAGAAAAAATGATTTCTGAGGATTTTGATCGATATGGTGATGTGTTTAAAGCATTGGCCTAAATAAATGGAATATCTGCAAAAAGAGGATATCATCCTAATCAATAAAATGACGATTGAAACAAAGAACTTAAAACTTATTCCTTGCGACATAGAAATACTGAAATCTGCAATTCAAGGAAATGATGTTCTTGCAAGGAAAATCAACGTTACTGTTCAGGACAATTGGACAGAATTTGGCCTCGGCGCTTTACAGTATTCACTTAGCAGACTTACAGAAAGTGAAGAAGAAAGCGGTTGGTGGACTTATTTTCCCATTCACAAGCAAGAAAACAAACTAATTGGAAGCGGCGGTTATAAAGGCAAACCGACCTCTGATGGGACAGTTGAACTTGGTTATGAAATTGCACCGGCCTTTCGCAATCGTGGACTTGCAACTGAAATGACAAAGGGACTTATAGAAAATGCTTTTAAAGACAAGAGAGTAAAGTTAATAATTGCACACACTCTTGGACAAGAAAATCCTTCAACTAGTGTTTTGCAAAAATGTGGGTTTGAAAAAGTTCAGGAAATTAATGACTCAGACGATGGATTGATATGGAAGTGGGAACTAAAAAGACAATAAAACAAGAAGCCCGAACCGCTAACAAAAGCTATGAACCATTACCTGAAAACAGGCAAAATACTTGCCGGATTGCCGAACTTTTAAATAACACAAGTTGATAGCCCAACTTGGACCAATTCAACTAAACTTACATAAATATTATGACACTTGATTCATTGAGAAGCTTGTATGAAAGGGACTTGAAAAAACTGATAAAAGAAGTTGAGTTGTATGAAAAGGAGGAAAGTATGTGGCTAATTGAGGCCAATATTTTGAATTCAGGAGGGAATTTGTGCTTGCATTTAGTGGGCAATCTTCAAACTTATATAGGTGTAGGGCTTGCCAAAACCGACTATGTTAGAAATAGAGATGCTGAGTTTTCGTTAAAAAATGTTCCCAAAACAAAATTAATTGAGCAAGTTGAGGAAACCATTAAGGTCGTTGCTAGGGGATTAAATAATTTAAATGAAGCTGATTTATCAAAGGATTTCCCCATAATTATTTGGGACAAACCTACCAACATGGGGTATACTTTGATTCATTTACTGACTCATTTAAGTTATCACTTGGGACAAATCAATTACCATAGACGAATGATAGAAAAAAATCCAGTATAATGATTATTGTGCTCAATAATCATACTCCTTACCAGTGCAGGCCATCGGTTTGGGTAATAATATAAATTTCAACCGATAAAAAATGAAGACTAACCTCAAAGAAGTCAATGAACTCCATAATATGGACCTTTACCTATATTTTTATGAAGATTTCATTGATGAACAGCGAACAAGTAAAGAATGTGAGTTTATCATCCAGGAATGCGGATTAAAACCGGAAATGAAAATACTTGACCTCGCTTGTGGGCATGGAAGGCATTCCATTTTTTTTGCAAAAAAAGGTTTCAAAGTTTCAGGAATAGACCTCAATTCCCGATTTATTGAACTGGCCCGAAAAAATGCTGATCAACAAGATTTAACAATTGATTTTAAGGCGGACAATATGCTTAATATAGAGGCCGAAGATGTCTACGATTGTGTCGTACTAGTGTTTAACAGCTTCGGCTTTTTGGACAAGAAAGATGGAATAGCATTGATCCAAAAGTTGAAATCGGCTATAAAAAGAGATGGTAAAATTTTTATAGATATCAAAAACAGAGACAGCATTTTGAAAGAATTAAACCCCTGTCAGGTGCTGGAAAAAGGGACGGACTTAATGATCGATAGGCTGTCTTTTAATCCCCAAAATGGAACTACGACCAACAACAGAATTTACATAAAAGATGGCGTAAGGTATGATACACCTTTCACCATGCAATTGTATCACTTTTCAGAATTTGAAGAACTCCTTGCTAACAATGGGTTGGAAATAATTCAATCATATGGTAGTTGGAGTGGCGAAGTATTTGGTGCGAATTCGAGAAGAATCATTTTAATAATTGAAAGCAGTCCTGTTTCCAAATAGTCTGTAGCTGCCATTGGCTGAGATGGAACGAAAAATTGTAAATTGAGATTCATATGGAGACAGATCAGCTTATATTCTTCTTCAGCGCATTAGGTGCCTTTAACGGTTTCCTTTTGTCTTTTTACTTTGCGCTAACAGCCGAAAGAAAGAGGTTTTCAAATTATTTTTTGGCCTTCCTGTTGCTGACCTTGAGTATCAGGATCATCAAGTCAGTTTTTTTCTTTTTCAACCCCCAGCTTGCCGGCGTTTTTATACAAATTGGCCTTTCGGCTTGTATACTTATTGGCCCGTTCCTTTACCTGTATTTACGCAGGTCCATCAGGAACATACACGGAAAATGGGTGATACATATCCTGCCTTTTTTCATCGGGATTACCATCTTGGGGATCTATTATCCCTACGTAGAACACCGTGTCGTATGGAGTAGATGGATTGTGAAAGGTATTTACTTACAGTGGCTGATATACGTTCTTCTGTCCTTCAAATTTATTAGGCCGTTTTTTCAAAAGCTGTTTAATAAAAAAGAAAAGCTAAGTAATCTCGATATATGGCTGCTCAGTATTTTTTCTGGGGTGGCATTCATCTGGTTGGCGTACACTATAGGCTCGTACACCTCTTATATTGTAGGTGCCTTATCCTTTTCGTTTGTACTGTATCTGATCATCTTGCTATTCGTATTCAGAAGTAATAAGAAGACGACTTTTTTTGAAGAAAAAGAAAAATACAAGAACAAAGAGATAGATACCGATACCATAGAACGGATTAAAACCAAACTATCCAAGGTGAAAGATAAAGAATTATTCCTCCAGCCCAATATCTCGCTTGCCGAGGTAGCCAGAGAACTAGTGATCCCTCCACACACCTTATCTCAGTATCTAAATGACCATTTAGGCAAGTCTTTTTCTAACTTCATCAACGAATTGAGAATCGAAAAAGCCAAAGAACTGCTGCTTTCCAATAGCATGTACACCATCGAAGGCCTCGGCTATGAAAGCGGCTTCAATTCAAAATCCACCTTCCATACGACTTTTAAAAAAATGACCGGGCTGACTCCAGCCGAATATCGGGAAAAAGAAAGGAAATGAGTTCAATATTATAAATCCGAACTGCTGTGAAACAGCTTTTTCTCCTTTTTTATCGGCCTTGCTGCATATTTGCCTCAAAACTAACATATGCACAACATGAAAAAATTAATCTTGCTTTCAACATTATTGCTGTCCAACTTTTACCTGTCCGCTCAAACTGAAAAAAACACTTCGGAAATTCAACAGATTACCGAAACGCTCATGCACTACATTGAAGGGACGGCCAATGGTGAACCGGAAAGACTTCGGACAGCCTTTCATCCGGATTTTAACCTCTACACGGTTACAGAAGAGGATAGCCTCCGAATCCGCTCAGGCGAACAATACATCGCCAACGTTAAAAAGGGAGAAAAAACAAACCGCATCGGCCGGATTATTTCCATAGACTATGAAAAAGACGCGGCCATTGCCAAAGCCGAAATCGTCATCCCGAAATGGCGTATTTTTACCGACTACTTCCTCTTATTAAAATATGAAGGCTCCTGGAAAATTGTACATAAAAGCTATACATGGAGAGCATATCCTAAAGACTAGCAAAAGTTGTACTTTTATGCAACAATGAACGAGTGAGTGTATGAATAAATGTAGGTCTATAATATGAATCAACCCTTTTTTTATAATAAAGTTGTTTAACTAATTCTTGATTTTCAATTCGTTGTCCGTTACTAGTTGCCCGTTTAATCGCGTACAACGAACAACTGACAACGAATGAAAAAATATAGATGATTGAAAGTTAATGCTTTATAAGTGGTCTCGAGGATTTGGGAAGGCTCATATTACAGACTTTAGAACCATTATTAGTCTATGCGGAATCTATTCCTTATTGTTGTTGCAGTCTTTTGTACGACCTCTCTTTTTTCCCAAAATTATAATATCCTCAATTTTGGCGCTTTGCCGGATGGGAAAACACTGAATACCTCCGCCATACAAGCTGCCGTTGATGCAGCCCATAAAAATGGGGGAGGGCGTGTGATCATTCCGGCCGGCCGATTTCTGTCCGGTGCCCTCCAAATGAAATCCGATGTCGAATTGCATGTTGAAAAAGATGGCTTCCTGCTCGGAAGTACGGATCCGAGTCATTATTTCAAGCTCAGGAGATGGAAAGCCCTATTGTTGGCCGATAAAGAACAGAACATTGCCATTACAGGTAAGGGGGTGATCGACGGACAAGGGCGTCAGTTAGCGCTTCATCTCGACAGTTTATTTTACGCAGGAGAGATTGACAGCGCCATGTATAATTTCGTTGAAATGCGCCCTAAGTATTACCTGAGGCCTCAGCTCATCGAGTTCGTGGAGTGCACGAATATCAAGATCAAAAACATTACCCTGAAGAATGCAGCTTGCTGGGTACAAACCTACGATAAATGCCGGAATATCCTTATGGACAGCGTCCGGGTGGATAGCGATGCCTATTGGAATAATGACGGTATCGATATTCAGGATTGCATCAATGTGCGGATCACTAATTGCTACGTTAACTCTGCAGATGATGGGATCTGCCTGAAATCACAATCTTCCGCACATCTGTGTGACAGTATTTACATTGCCAACTGCACGGTCCGTTCTAGCGCCAGCGCCGTCAAATTCGGGACAGTGTCCCATGGAGGTTTTAAAAACGTGGTGATTAAAAATATCAAAGTATTTGACACCTTTCGCTCTGCACTGGCCATAGAATGTGTGGATGGGGCCGTACTGGAAAACATATTGATTGATAGCATCACCGCCACCAATACAGGAAATGCCCTTTTCATACGCCTCGCTGAGCGTTCAAAAAAGGAAAAGATGGGCATTCTAAGAAATGTCACCATAAAAAATATGAAGGTGGAGGTTTCGCTCGAACGACCCGATTATGCCTATGATATTAGAGGCCCTGCCCTGCCTTTCTTTCACAATACCTTCCCGGCTTCTATCACAGGCATTCCCGGCTTTCCGGTGGAAAATGTCCGCCTGGAAAATATCGAGATATCCTATCCAGGAAGAGGCAACCGAGGCCTTGCGAATGCTCCGCTTTCGAGATTGGACCAGGTACCGGAGAAAATATCCGATTATCCCGAGTTCTCCATGTTCCGAGAATTGCCTGCCTGGGGCTTTTATGTGCGGCATGTGGAAGGATTAGCGATGAAAAATATTCAGTTAAGCATTGAGGCACCCGATTATCGTCCCGCCATTATCTTTGATGATGTGAAAAAACTGAATCTGCATTCGGTCCGTATTTCAGGAGATAAAAAGGAAAAGCACATTATTTTGTATAATACGGATGGGGTGGAGATTGATAATGGAAAAAATGTACTTAAGTTGAAATAAATGAAGTGTGTCAATATGAACAGGACGGCTCCTTTCTTACTGATATTGTTGATTGTTGCCTTTGGCTGTAGGCCGACATCCGATGGAGGGCTGAATGAGGATCCTTTTCAATCTATTGGCAGAGGGGCTTTGCTGACCACTCATTTTGATTCTTTTGAGGATTTTAAAAAGCATGTTCAGGTCGAATATAAAAAAGGACGGAAGCCTGAAGTACGCTTGACGCACAGAAGTGGCGAGTATGAAGTGACCAGTGTATTGAAAGTGGGGGTCAGTGAAGAGGATATTATGCAAGTTAGGATCGGCAGTTTTTGGGATAAGCTGGGCCTATGTTTCAAGTCTCCCTATTTCGTGATTCACCGGCAGGAGGTTTTAAAGGTTTATATTCTAGGTAGAAGGAGACATAATTTATTTGGATGGAAAGACGTAGCATTTTACGACCTTGCCGAAACTATGATGGACAACATTATTGATGTGGGGATCGTGCCTCAGGACTCCAGCGATTTTTCAGAGAAAGGATATATCAACACCTTTAATCACATCAATTCCCAGGCATTAATGACCACTTTGTTCTCTGAGAAATTAGCTGATTTTATTGCTGATACGCATGAACGAAGTACCCTGCCTGAGTTAATTAGTGGAGCATTTTCCAAAGAGCAACTAACCGATATCAAAAACGGAGCAGTAGACAATTATGTGGATTTTGTAAACAACGAATGGGGGCAGGAAATAGGAAAAGTGCTTAAAAGTAAGTATAAGATTAATCGCCAAACTCATTGGACTCCTGAATTACTAGCCGACTACCTCAACGACATACAAAAGTATTATAGTGAAGCTCTACAAATTGGCTTTGATCCCTACAGTAGAGAGGATGAAGTTGTTGTTCGGTTTTCTGAAAAGCTTAATTTAGTTTTGAAAAATGCCTCAAAAATGAAAGGCGTTTAGTTTTTAGGAGCCTTTCCAATCCGGAAATCATATAAGCCACTTTTGTCAATTACGATATCAAACTCCCTTTTGATTTCTTCGGCTCCTTCTACCTGCCATTCATCTAACTTATCCATCCAGTTCTCTTCCAGAATGATAGAGCCGGTCAAATCTACTCCCTCCAGATTGGCCTGACTCATATTAATACCGATAAGGTTAGTTACTCTCATTTTAGCATTTTTCAATTGAGCGTTACTAAGATTGGCATTTCGCAAGTTGGTCCACGTTAAGTCTGATTCCATGAGTTTAGCTCCATTTAAAAAGGCTCCACTTAGATTGGTCCAGGTCGTAGTGGTGTTATTTAGGTTCGCCCTGGTCAATTTGGCTGATCTGAATTTGGCACCATTGAGAACAGCTCCGCTCATATCGGATGCTATTAAATTGGCCCAATCAAAAACGGCATTCTGTAAATCTGCCTTGCTTAAATTGGCCTTTTCCAAATCACTCCCCCATAAATCTGCCTTTCTTAGGTCCGCCTGGCTCAGGTCAATGTCTTTTAAAACGGCATTTCTTAAGTTGGCTTCTCTTAGATCGGCCCCGCTTAGGTCTATTCCGCTTAAATCGACTCCTTCCAGATCGGCTCCCAGGAAAGAAGTCCGGCTTTTTATTTTATGGAAGGAACTGGAGTCCAGCTTGAGAGAAGAAAACAGTACGAGCAACTGCCCTCTTTCAGGACTCAACTTTTTATTGTTTAGGCTATCTCCTTTCATGTATTGGTAAGGCTGGAAAGAATAGTTCAGAGCCACTATTCTGTCGATTGTTTCATCACTTAGGGTTCTTCCGGGGCTTTCCTTTAGTTCTTCATCAATCCGATCGAATAAATTGTCCATCAGAACATTTACATTACTGTGTCTGCTGCTTTCCAGCAAGAGTAATTGCTGGGTGATTTTTTCATTTTGGAGCCGGAATTGCTCCTCATTCAATCGATTTTGTCTGAAAATGAGCATTCCAATGGCCAAAACCCCCAGAATAATAAAGGTAGAGGCCATTCCAGAAAGCAAAGAATGAGTCTTAACGGCCTGTTCGGCTTTAGGGTTTTTGCTGATAAGCCTTAATAGCATGGCGTTTTTATTCCACATGAACAGAAGCAGCAGGCTTATCAAAACCAAGGCCAGGCAGGAGGTGAATCCCAGCAGAAAAGAAAAGTTTTGCTCAATGTACGGAAAGCGAAGGAATCCCAAAGTCCATCCCAGCAGGCTTCCAAGAATAATTCCAACGACCAGGTTTTTTATTCCTTTCATGTCGAAATTTAGCTTTTTTAGGACATTATTTAAAGGAGCCAACTCACTACTTTTTTGCTCTTTTATTAGAAAACCTAAATATAAGTCCTCCTATGCTTTTTTAGGCAACTTGTAAGGGCTTGACATTCAGTTTTTTATATTTTGTTGCTCATTACTCGTTGCTCGTTACTCGTGTTTAAACGGACAACTAATTGAGAACCAAGGTTTGGTTGAAAAGCCTATTTCTTAAACTCTTTTTTTAAAAATGGGGAATGAGTCATGCGAGTCTGGTCTTGGTAAAATACGGCAGTGGGCCCCTTCCAGCGACTTGATCCTAGTATTTTAGTTCTTATCTTGCCAAATAAAAAACAACCATGGCAAACACTAATTACATCCATCCAACGCAAGAAAGTGGCAGAGCTTTTTATCAGCAATTCCATGAAAAAGGAGAGGTGGTTATGTTGAATTTGTTGCGATTTAAAAAAAAAGCTGATTATACCGGCCTGGAAAATATCCAACCTGAAGGAGACCTAACCGGTAAAGATGCCTACAACCTATACATGAAACTCGTGAATCCCATTATAGAAAAAGTAGGAAGTAAGGTCTTGTTTTTTGGAGAATGTACCTCTTTCCTGATCGGCCCTGAAAGCGAAAAATGGGACCGGATGCTACTCGTTCAACATAAATCAGCGGCAGATTTTATCGCTTTTGCTCAGAATGAGGAGTACCTGAAACATGCCGGGCACCGAACGGCCGCTCTAGAAGATTCAAGGCTTCTTCCAATTATTCAAAAAACAGTAAGATGAAAAACATATATCCCTCTCTTTTTCTCATTTCAATCCTGATTCTATCCTGCAAAAATCAATCTAGGCAGGATTCTAATTCCAGAGAACTTAATTGCATCGAAGCCATTATTCAAAAGGACAACGGACTGGGACAAACCCGAAACCTTGCCTGTAAAAGACAATCTCTTAGTAAAACCATTCAAGAGTACATCTCCGCTTTAGAAAAGCTAGACTTTCAGGATTGCCCGGATGACTTTACTACTGCCTTTCAATTACATCTCAAGGCCTGGGAAGCCATCCTTCCTCTTACAGATGAACATCCTGAAATGAGAGGTGAAATGCATCAGCTTTTTAACATCCTTGGCGATCGGGAAAATGGCGAAGTATTTAAGGCAAAAGTCAATGATATCTGGACTACCTGGTCAGAAGTTGAAAAAGCCATGGAATAAAAAACTCACCCAAAGTGTAAGGAATGTTTCTTTCAGCTTACTAATAGAGAAACAAATTCAATCAAAAGAAAGGTATATATCCGGCCGCCATTCTCATCTCAGGAAGTGGCCCCCAAACGCGTGAAGAGGAGTTTATGACACATAAACCCTTCTTGGTCCTGGCAGATCATCTGACCCGACAAGGGATCGCCGTTCTGCGATATGACGACCGGGGCTTCGGTGAATCCACCGGAGATCGCAACAGCGCTACTTCTCTGGATTTTGCCGAAGATGTTAGGGCTGCTATCGCCTATCTCAAGACTCGGCCTGAAATTGACCCCCGCAAAATTGGCTTGATCGCCCCTATTATTGCCGCCGATTCAGAAGATGTGAGTTTTATGGTCATGCTGGCCGGACCTGGGTGAGTGGAAAAGAAATTTCTTTGCAACAAGTAGAGGCCATCGGCAAACTGCAGGGCTTGCCGGAGGAAGTATTAGCTGGTGAAAAAGCAATGACTGTTGGTGTCGTCGAAATAGTGGAAAAATATTATGGCAGTGAAAATCAGCGTCCCCCAAGAATCTAAAATGTTAGAAGCATCGCTTATGATAAAAAATACCTATTTTTTCCAAAAAAAAGATGGCCCTACGTCTGTTCAAAATCCTAATCGCATTAACTGCAATAATATTCTTAAGTTCCTGTAACCAACAAAGCAATCCCTCATCAGACATCCCTCCCAATGAGGTCGTCCCCACTCCCAGTCAGGTGACCTACCAGCAAATGGAATTGATCGGCTTTATCCATTTTACCATCAATACCTTCACCGACAAGGAATGGGGGTATGGAGATGAGTCACCCCAACTTTTTAACCCTACTCAATTGAACGTCGAGCAATGGGTGACCACCGCCAAAGCAGCCGGGATGAAACAGCTAATCCTTACTGCCAAGCATCACGATGGTTTTTGCTTATGGCCCAGCCAGTATACCGAACACAGTGTGAAGAATAGTCCCTACAAGAATGGCGAGGGAGATGTGGTCAGGGAGTTTGTGGATGCTTGTCGAAAGCACGGACTGAAAGTGGGGCTTTACCTGTCGCCCTGGGATCGCAACCACCCCGATTATGGCCGCCCGGCCTATATTACCTATTATCGCAATCAGTTGGAAGAAATACTGACGCAATACGGCGAGATCAATGAGGTCTGGTTTGACGGCGCTCAGGGTGGAGATGGCTATTATGGTGGTGCTAATGAAGTGCGGACCATAGACCGCAAAACCTATTACGATTGGCCGACTACCATCCAGCTAGTCAAAAACTGGCAACCCGATATCAAAATCTTCTCCGATGCCGGACCCGACGTCCACTGGATCGGCAATGAAAGTGGCTTTGCCGGAGAGACCTTCTGGTCGACCATTCAGGGGGATAGCCTGGTCATCGGCGCTTCCGATCAGCAATACCTCAATACCGGAGATCCGAAAGGGGGAGACTGGATCGTGGGGCAATGCGACGTCTCCATCCGGCCCGGCTGGTTCTATCACGAGTCGCAGGATAGTCTGGTAAAGAGTCCTCAAGAGTTGATGGACATTTATTATAAATCAGTAGGCCGCAATGCGATGCTGCTGCTCAACTTGCCTCCTGACCAGAGAGGGTTGATTCATGAAAAGGATGTTGAATCCTTATTAGCTTTTAAACAAATGCTCGACGAAACCTTTGATGAAAACCTGCTCACAGGAGCAAGTTGTTCGGCTGATCCCACATCCTCCAACTCAGTTTTCTCTGCCGAAAAAGCTATAGATAAGGATCTTCAAACATATTGGGCCGCAAAAGATTCTTCCTTACCGGTCAGTTTGACGATTGACCTAGGGGAAGAAAAGACCTTCGACCGGCTCCTGCTGCAAGAGCCCATCCGGCTGGGGCAGCGGGTGAGTCAATTTAAGGTATGGGTAGAGCAGGGAGGTAGTTGGAAAGTGTTGACCGAAGGTACGACCATCGGATATAAACGAGTACTGAGGCCCCAGGCCGTTACCGCTTCAAAAATAAAAGTTGAAATAAACGCAGCAAATAATCGGCCGGCCTTGTCAAATATTGCTATGTTTAAGGCCTCTGAAAAAGAAAAAAAACAAACTAATGTACGGACCCGATAAGGATACCAAATTTCCCCTGGCGCATTATGATCGCCTTTGTTTTTTGAAAAATGTTGTCAAGAACCCGAACATCATTGTAGGCGATTATACCTATTACGATGATTTCGAAGATGTAGCAAATTTTGAGAAAAACGTTAAATACCATTTCGACTTTGTCGGTGATAAACTGATCATTGGCAAGTTTTGCATGATTGCTTCAGATGTCACCTTCATTATGAATGGAGCTAATCATTTATCCAAATCGATCACTTCCTATCCCTTTGCCATTTTCGGCAACGGCTGGGAGCATGCGATGGAAGGAAAATCTTATCCTCACAAAGGCGATACCATCATCGGCAATGATGTATGGATTGGCTACAAGTCCACCATCATGCCAGGGGTAACAGTGGGCGACGGTGCCATTATTGCCACCCAATCGGTTGTTGTGAAGGACGTAGCTCCTTATTCCATTGTAGGAGGAAATCCTGCAAAAGAGATTGGAAAACGTTTTTCTGAGAAAGAAATAGAAAAACTGCTGGCACTCAAATGGTGGGATTGGCCCATCGAAAAAATTACGGCCAATGTGGATAAATTGACAGGAAATCAAATAGAACTTTTATAAGAGAGGCGGCCAATTGGCCGCCTCTCTTATAAAAGTTCTGCACTCCTCAACTCCTTCAAATTCCTTACTCCCAGCTGAACCATATTATTTTTTAAGTCATCCAGGAAAATAGCCGTAGTATGATCGCCCCCGTACTTGCCAAGGGCAGCGACACCATACAGAAAGGGGCGCCCGGCAAAAACAAAATCTGCTCCCAGGTACAAGGCCCGCATAATATCCAGACCAGTGCGAATACCGCTATCAAAGATAAGCGGCACTTTTCCGGCTACTGCCTGAACGATGGCCGGCAGAGCTTCCAGCGCAGCCGGTGCTCCATTGAATTGCCTGCCGCCGTGATTGGATACGATGATGCCGTCCAGGCCGACCTCGACTGCTTTAAGCGCATCTGAGGGATGTAACACTCCTTTTAGCACAACAGGGCCCTCCCAGCTGTCTTTCAATTCCTTACAATAATCCCAATCTAAAGTTCCGCCCAGCCGATTGCCCACAAAGCCACTTACAAATTTGATGTCATTGTTATTCGTATAATGTTCTACTGTCCGCAATCGAGGTATACCATTCCTTAGAGTAAATAAAGTCCAGGCTGGGTGAGTAATCCCTTCCCAGATCATCTTGGGTGTGATCCTGGGAGGCATGGTCATGCCGGCCCGCTTGGTACGTTCTCGTCGGCTGGCCATCGGTACATCGGCGGTTACTACCAATGTATGAAAACCTGCTTTTTGGGCTCTTTCGAGGAGAGAGTCTCGAATGGCCGTATCGCGAGGAGGGTACAACTGAAACCAGCCCATATCTCCAACTTCCCGGCCTACAGTTTCGGGCGTTTCAGTAGCTACCGTGCTCAGGCAAAAGGGAATCTTTAATCGATTGGCCGTGGCAGCCAGATAATGCTCTGCCCTCGGCCACATCAAACCGGTGAGCCCGACTGGCGCTATTCCAATAGGGGCGAGGTACTTTCTACCGAAAAGAGTAGTTTCTGTGTCAGCTACCAATGGTCCCTTACAAAACCTGGGCAGGAACGTGATTTTTTGAAATGCTTCTCGGTTCCTGGAAAGCAAGTCTTCATCCCCCGTCCCGGAGGCGAGATATTCCCAGGCGACCCGCGGAATTCTTTTTTTGGCTTTTCTGGCCAGGTCTTCAATGGCGGGGTAATTATTGGAAAATTTGGTTTTTTTTTGTTCGTATGACATGTTAAAGAATTATATTCCTATTAACTACTACTGGCAAAGAGTTGCTCAAAAATACCGGCCGTTTCCCTGGCTGCTTGTACAGGGTCCAATGCCGTATCTGAAATGCCTGAAACAACCCTGGAAATATCGTGATCGACTTTTCCTTCTTCACTCCAGGTTTCGACAGGAGCCGCTGTCAGATAAGCAGAAAAATTATGGTGCCCGGAACCGGGGCGCTCTCCGATGATATGAATGATGCCTTTGTTGCGCCGTATGCCTGGCCAATTGTTAAATAAAAGCTCGCCGCAAGCATATCCTGCCCGCACTCTTCCGTGGCTGATCACAATGGGTTCTTCACTGACCGAATACCCTTTACTGAGCAGCGTTTTTTTCAACTCCTTTAGGAAGGGGGGTAAGTGTCCTTCATCGGTTAGGGATCGGACATTCAGCCCGTCAGAAATGACGAATTGTACATCCGGCACTTCCTCACCCCATTTGGATCGGAGGCTTTTCAGGCTTTGAATAGCGGCTTCACTTAACTTTTCTCCTGATTCGGGATGATAGACATAGTCTTTGCGATCCTCGGATTGCGTTTGGATCGCTAAGGCGGCGGGAATGGTTTGTATAAAATTAGGGTCCATTTCTGTCCAGAGACTGACCTTAGCATCCTCGTAAAGGGCATGTACCTGTTTGTCTAGCTCAGGTTCCAGATCCCAGATGTTTTCGCCGTACCCTTCGGCAATGGGAACTCCTCTTTGGCGTATCTGGGCCAGCTTATTTTTTCCTTCTTCATAAATTGCATCTCGACTCCGGCCATCTCCTTTTGCCTTCAGATATTGATAATACACCCAGATGGGATCTCCAAAATGCACACTTGGCTGATTGTCGGTTTGGATGACGCCGATCTTTTTGAAGAAATCCCACATTGTATCATTGACCTTAAAACCGAATTTTTCCCGCACTCGGACATGATCGGCAAAGCTGGTGGTGAGGTAGCTGAGCATGGGGTCATTTTTTGTGGGCAGGGCCATCAGGTAGGCCGGATTGGCAGGCATGACCTGTTCGATGCACCAGTCCAGATCTTCCAGGCTCACGTCCATATGTAGGGTAGAGCAGATATCCAGGCCGATGGGCAGACCATGCAGCTTACCCATGACGGTATCTTCCAGGCAGCACCTTACGAGCTGCTCTTTGGTTTTAAATACCTCCGGGCCAATAAAGCCGGCTACATCATTGACGTGTACCCAGGCTTCCCGCTGGTTTTGTTCCTCAATCTGTTGTTTTAATGCTCTGATAAAACCATATTTCCGGGCTTCGTGAATGAGCATGTCAAAGCCCTCTCCGTGCCCGTTTGTGAAATCTGCACCTTGTCCGGTTTCAAAATACAGACCGTATTGGCCGGTACGCCTGGCGGCGTGATCCATCATTTTTTCGATGGTCACATCAAAGGTTTGATTGGCATTTACCGTACCGGCCACACTTTGGAACCAGATGCCGGTGGTGCCGGGCTGATAATCTTCTACTTGTGCCTGAATATCAATATGAGAGAGTACACAGTTGGGCAAGGTTTGCTCCAGGCCAAAAGTTTGTAAAATATCATATAGGGCCGCCTCCACTTTGGCCACAGAAGCAGGCTCGCTCGAAACCGGATTGGTACCCAGAACCAGGTCTCCGACAGCATAGGACCAGGCGTCAAAGACCTGCCAGACGATATCGTCGGGATGATCCGTTGGGGAGTTGGGTTGGATCCGGGCACTCATATAGCCCTTGCTACCGATCTTGCTGCCGGGCAAGGGATTGAACACCTTTTGCCCAAGCTGGATAAGTTCTTCATTATTCATCAACTTAACAACACAAGCGATCACATCGCTACTCAAGCCAGGCATGATGGCCTTAATAGCCGACTCTTCCTGGCTCAGGAGGAAAGATTTAAGTTCTCCTAAGGTCCAGTTATTCAGTTGATCCCGCTGTTCAGTTGTGCTTTGAATAAGGTCGTATAATTCGTCCTGGAAAACACTGGTTTTTTGTAACTCTTCGAGTTGGGTATTGCTCAATAAAGTCCTGGCATATGCTCTTGATTGAGAATTAGCCGCGCTGATTCCCAGGGCCTGGTCTCCTTCCTTAAACTCATTAGCTGCCCCGATGATCTGGCGATACAGGGTGAGGTCTGGTTCACCCTTCTGGCGGTTGATGTACGCAAACAGACCTTCTCCTTTTTGTGGAGGATCTATGATAACACCTCCTTGCTGCTCGGAGGCGGGATGGCCCGATTGGAGATCGCATCCATTGAGCAAGCTTAGATTAATACCTAAAATACCAGCTTGATACAGGAAAATCCGACGGTTGATGTTATTCATGCTTGATTGAATTTTAGTACAGGAGAGAATCTTTCAGTGGAATAGGGCTTTTACTCCTTAACCCTTAAAATAAAAACTTTACACAACTTCTTAAGGAAAAAAAACGCTTTGTCGGCATCTAAGAGACTGATCTTTTACTTTAGGATTAAATGCTTTTTTAAACAAGCCGTTAAACCAAAGAAAGTTTTGCGGGTCTAACTTTTTACTTTTATACCCATAAAAACCCAAAATGATATGAAAACCCAAATCCTGTTTTTTCTTGCCTTTCTTATTTTTTAACTCTTCCATATCAGAGAGCAATTCTTCCAACCTTCGCATTAAACCTCCATAAACAGACCGTACATCTTCCCGGTAGATCCAGGTTGACCACTCCGCCTCTTTACGAAAGTTATCTTTGCTCCTCCAGATTTGTAAGCATACTTCCTGGTAATAATCTTCAAAGTCCTCCTGAGTATCCGTATAGGCCCGACAGATCTTGATGATGATCGGTGCGTAAGGAAGAATTGAGGAGGTATAAAAATCGGTGCTCAATAGTTTTTTTATTAGTTAGTGGCTGAAAATCCGGATTATTACATTTATGGTGTATTTTTTTTAATTTTCCTCCAAAGCACCCCCGGTTCTCTATATTCGTTGAAGCCTTTGTATTTTACCAAAAATATGAAAAGAACTATTTAAACAGAACCATGACGGCAAGCCAATATTACCACCAAAGCAAGCAGTATTTTAAAGAAGGAAGATTTGACCTGGCCCTCGAAAACATTCAAGAGGCCCTGGTATTGGATCCTCAATCTGATGCTTGCCTTGTACTTCGAGGACTTTGTTATCGGCAACTAGGAGATTTTGAAGCGGCTCTGGATGATTTTTCAGCGGCTGTAAAAATCAGCCCTGAAAATGAGGAGTATTACAATAACAGAGGAGAGGTCTTTTGCCAGCTGGATCGTTTTGAGGAGGGCCTGGCGGATTTTGAAACCGTATTGTCTTTAGACCCTCAGAATTACAGCGCCTATTACTACAAAGCTTGTGTGCTGGAAGACCTGGACAGGAAGGAAGAATCTCTGGTTTTTTTTGATAAAGCCATTGCGTTGGACCCCGAAAATGACTTGCCCTATTTATATAAAGGAAATGTGCTTTTGAACCTGGGAAGAAGTGAAGAAGCCTTACAACAGCTGAATAAGGCCATAGAAAGAAATGATCAAAATGAAATGGCTTTTTTGATCCGGGGGAAGTTGTTTTACCGATTAAAGCAATATGAAGCGGCCCTGGCCGACCTGGAAAGAGCCGAGGCTCTGAATGAAGACCTGGATGACCTCAATCATTACAAGGGCATGGTTTTTCTGGGCTTGAAAAATTTTGAAGCGGCCCTGGCAGAATTCAATGAAGATGTATATTTTTTTCATGATCTGGCCTCTTCTTATTTGGGCCGTGCAACGGCTCTTTGGGGCCTGGATCGCCTGGAGGAAGCCCTCGTCGATTACGACAAAGCCATTGAGCTGGACCCCGACATTCCTCAGGCTTATCTCAACCGGGGAGACCTGCTGAATAAGCTGGAGCGTTTTGAAGAAGCCTTGGAAAACTTTGATCAGGCCATCGAATTGGAAGAAAATTATCAGGATGCTTATTATAACCGAGGAGTGGTCCTCTATAATTTGGATCGTAAAGAGGAGGCTTTGGAAAGCTATAATAAAGCCCTGGAGTTAAATCCTGAAGATGAGGATGCTCAGCTGAATCGTGCGAACTTGCTGGAGGAACTCGGTTTGGATGAATAAAGTTTAAAACAATATATTTTGTCAGCAAATTCTACCTACCTGCAAATATTTCCCCAAAAGAAAAGCTTGCAAAAGCTCATCAAGCTGTACTACGTACAGTTCTCTAATGAGCCTGATTACTATGAAAAAACGACCTATTTTCCCAATTATACCACGACCCTGAATATCTACCAGCATTCAAAAGTAGAATGGGATAAATGGTCGAGAGTACATAGCCCCGATCTGAAAAATGACTTTCAGTATCTCCTGGTTGGAAAATTCGATCGCTCCCGAATGATCACTACCTGTGGAAGGTTTAATAAACTGAGTATCGTTTTTCATCCCCTGGGCTTAAATCATTTCATTGAGCCGCCACTGTCTGATATCATTCAAGATCATTTTTTATTTTTTGATGCCTTCGGCTTGCCCTTCGATGACCTAATGACATCGGTTTTTAATACTTCTTCTCTGGAGAAGAAAAGGGATCTGTTGGATGACTTTTTTGAAAAACAGTGCCTGGGGTTTCAGGAAAAAAGGCTGAGCTACTGCGTCGAGAAGATTTTACAAACAAGCGGACAAATTGGAGTCGAGCAGTTGGCAGAAGAGTTAGAGGTTTCCAGAAAAACACTTTTGCGGCTATTCAAAAAACACTTAGGCTACACCCCCTCAGAATATCGCTCAGTGGTTAAGTTTCGTGCAGCACTACAGAATTATCAAAGTAAATCTATTAAGCCCAATATGTCGGCGCTAGCCTATGAATCAGAATATTATGATCAATCCGATCTGAACCACCATTTTAAAGAAAAAACCGGCCAGTCGCCACAACAATTATTCTCACAGTTGCGAACCATTGAAAAAGGCTTGTATTGGGCCATAGAGGATGTCCCAAAAGTACAAGACTATGAGGCAGAAGGCTGATATTTTTACCCAAAAAAACTATGGGGATCATTCATTTTTTTCTTTTTAGTCCATTTTTAATGTCACTTTTTTCGTGTAATTCCTTAGCTCAGGAGGCTTCACCACCGTCTACTGCTCTCAAAACAACCTATCAACGAACCGTTTTGCCGGCTGATACGACAGCTTTGTGGCTAAGCCCGGATAGCCTGATACGTGATCTTGTAATTATTGATTGTCCCGGCGGCCCTGATAGTACGTTGGAATATCGTCCTCGAAACAGAGCCCGCTACCGCTACCTGTCGAATTATGATGAAATTTCCGTCATCAGCCTTCATCAAGCTCAATCATTTAACACTTCCATGTATCGATATACGGATGAATTTAGCATGGAAGATGCTCGTTACGAAGTTGACATTACCGTAGAAATGCTCAACAGAGCCATCGATTATTTCAAATCCAGAGACAAAAAAGTGATTGTTGTGGGCACTTCTTATGGAGCTTTTGTTGTCCAAAATTATTTATTGAATGAACCGGCAAAAGCCGATCAGTACATCATTCTATCCGGAAGGTTGGATATTGATCAGGTGATGGTTGAGGAAACGATGAACGGAAACTCAGGATCTTTTTTAGATGATGGCAGAACGTATGTGCCTGATGAAAAACCGATAAGAATAGAGCATAAAGATATGGACACCCGGGAGGATCTTGTTTGTAACCGCTTAAAGGCTGCAATCGGCCATCATCGATACACTGAGCAATTAGCTCAGCGAGATCTGTCAGACGTGCTGTACTTTTATGCTGTAAATGATCAGAACGTGGGAGCCTTAACAAAACAGGAGATTGAATTTTTGGAAAAACGCGGCGCTCGAGTCTTTGCCGATGATCGCGGACATAACAAAACCTGGCAGAGACTGATAGATGAGGTAGAAGCGGGGAAGGTTAAACTTTAAAAGCTGGCAGGGGCGATTGTTTGATCTTTGTGAACTGGGGCACTCATATACCTTGATCCTCGGCTTTCTGCGGACGATGTTTCACCTTTTTGCTCCAAACAATGCCTTATTGGTACTTCCGGGGGCGGTATTCCTGTCTTATTTCGTACAACGTTTTCAGAATAATACGCTATTCTTGATCGCTCATGCGGTTTTGAATGGGATTCCGATGGTGATGTTGGTAATGGGAATTATAGGATAGCTGAAATAATTTGCATGAGGTAGAAGAATGACTTTTGTTAACATAGGAGTGCATCTATGGATCCCTTATAGATGCACTCCCTGAATTTAAATGCTAAACTATCGCCAAAACTTTTTCTTTGCTGCTGATTTTTTTTGCTTCGCCTTATCTTTTTTTGCAGCATTTTCCGCGGCCTTTTTGGTAGCGCCAGATGGGGGCGGCGTAGGCAACTTGCCCATGTGCGGACTTTTGGGTGCTGCGGGTAGCTTTCCATATTGGTTAGAGCCGGCTTGGGAAGGAGGAGCCGGTAATTTCCCAATATGAGCTTTGGGAGGTAACTTCCCATATTCGTTCCGAGGTTTAGGGACACCGGTAGACGAAAGCCCACTGTAAATTACCGGCTTTCGATTCGGCAATAATTGACCATACTGGACACCAAATGTTGATTGACTTGCATTGGGTAGTTTTCCATACTGATTATTTCCTCTCGGCTTTTGAATACCCTCCGGCAGTTTTCCATATTCATGACTGGTAGCCCGAGTGACCGGTAGTCGACCGGATTGCGTGCTTCTCTTTTGAGCTTGCTGCGTTTGGGGAGAAGAGCTAGCATAAGCAGTATTGCCGGTTCTACGCTGTTCATAAAGCGGATTACTCATCTGGGATCTTGTTCCATTGAAGGCCGGTCCGGCTTGAGGCAGAGGCAGTCGACGCTGAAATAGCGGCTGCCCGGCCTGCAATTGAACTGGCTTAGCAGGAGGATTATATTGCCAGTTAGCAGGAAGGGAGGGCGCTCGGTTATAAACTGGAGGCTTTAACCCTTGTTTACTATTCACTGCTTTTTCCTGTTTTTTTGATAGAGGATAAGTGTTATTTGGTTGGGCGAAGCTCATCGATGCGCTTGTCAGTAATATTATGGAGAATAGGATATTCTTTATTGTATTTTTCATTATTGATTGGTTTTAAGGTTGATCAATGATTTTAATGCCTTTGCCTATAGAGCGTCGCACTGGTTTTTTTAGTTTTTTTATCTTTTTTAGGTGCTCCCTCCATGGACTTTTGATAAGCAGATTGTGCAATTTCAGATGCGCTCTTTAACACCCCTAAGTTCTTAGCGATTTGAGAATAGTTTCTACCTGACGAGGAGGCTGCTCGTCGGGGACTATGTTTTTCTATCTCCATATCTCTCGGACTTTTAAGAGAACCTTGTCGATGCCCTCCTGCTAAATCTTGCGACCCTGGGAAGGGGGCGGTTGCCGGGATGTAAGCTTGTGTTGCTGAATTGGTTCGAGGTACGGCGACCTCATACGGACCGGTTCCAGATAATCTACCCGAAGACACTCTTGCATAAATGCTTTGAGTTTGTGCACTTGGTGGAGGTGCCAATGAAGGCGATTTAGAACTTTTTTGAGTTGACCCTGAATAAGAACTGGAATAGTATTTTCTAGCCGAGGAAGATGCCGATGATTTATCTGATCGTTTTTGAGGTAATCGAAGGCTTTTCTGATCTGCTTTCCTAGGCGGATAAGTATTGTATGGCTGTGCTTGGGCAGAAAATAGGTATCCCATCAGCATCAGTGATACAAGAAAAAATTTCATTTCTGTTTTCATTTTTTTAGGGTTGTTGAGTGAATAAAAAAGTGTTGGTTGCTAGAAAATCAAGGAGTTATACCGAATTATTCTACCGGTATGAGGTTATTTAATTTCTGCATGTCCTCTTTTCCAAATGGTGCCCCAAACTTTGAAGGATTTAGTGGGGGGCGAAGAAAATGATTCTGTAAACATTTCTTTCCAACGGAGGCCGTCGGAATAATAGACGGTTAATTTGATATCCGTCGCTCCAATAGGAATATCTAAGTTCCTGGTTTGTCCTACTGGATACTTGCGACTGTCCTGGTTAATAGATTCTCCGTTTAGAAGATATTCTACCCCAAATTTCATGACATAACCACCACTATTTTGGATAGAAATATTTCCAGGTGATGGCAAGTCTGCCAGCCCTCTGAAAAAATCCATTTTGGGTTCTGCCGCTGGTTTCATATTATCAGCCAGGTATTTTTCTGTGAATATTTTCAGCAGTTCGTGCTTCTTTTGGATATCAGGATCGTCAGGGAAAAACCCCTCAACGAGTAAGTCAGCAATAGCGCGAAATTCCAGTTCTATAGGAGCCGGCACGTTATCTACTTTATTGACCCAATTTTCCAAAATGGTTTCTCCATATCCGCCCGACACATACGTGATCCTTCTGAAATTGCTGCTGCTTTGGCTGGATCCCGTTGAATTGGAATGGTCGAAGGTTCCGGTACGACTTAAAGACAATTCCTTGATTTGAACTGAAACTTCGTCTTTAAAAGCACTTTTTGACTGCCGGGATTTTTCAAAATCCGCCCGTTTTATTTCGGTACGGGTGATGTAGAGACCTCCATAGGTCACTTTCTCAGCAAAGTGAGTACCATACTTTCTTATCAGTTGATCGTATTGGGCCTTAAACCGGGCAATCTCAAAAGGCAGCTTGGTATCCTTCTGTATATGACCAATTTGAGGGATGGACGCAGGAACTTTTAGTTGAGCAACATCTTCCCGGAACTCATAATCTAATTTTTGGCGCAAACGTTTACCGTCAGATTTTGATCTCCAGAATAGCTGCAAGGCGATGTCATGGATCTTGCGTTGAGTCCGATCAAAGTGATAGATTGATTCTGAACCGGTGGCTACCGAATTGATCTGTGAATAACTGGCACTTCTGCTGGCTGACGCCAAAAAAGGGACTTCTACACTGCCGCTTATGCCAATACCAAAGCTGTTGACAAATGATTTGTAGTTTTCAACCCAGGTCGAAGTATCGATATTTCTTCCTGAATTAAGAGAATTGAAAACCGATCCATAGGGTTGTAGGTGTTTGTTCTCGTTTCCGGCGCGCTTGCTGGAATTGGTGATCTGAATCGTTCTAAGCGTTTTTTTACCTTTGGTTTCATTAGGCATGAGGGGGTCATAATATAATATATCAAACCCTGCTCCAAGCCATTCTAAACCAGGCAGGGGCAATACTTTGAAAAAGGCGTCGTCCTCCAGGTTTTCAGTGTGGTCAGCATAATCATCGCTGTATTTTTCTTCATATTCGTTTTTAGAAGTGGTCGTACTTGTTTCTTGCTGCTGATCAGATTCTTCAAAAGTTTCGTGGAAGGCGTTTCCTTTGGCCGCCAAATATTGTATGCCAATGCTATTCACGTAAGAGGAATAGCTTCCTTTAAATCCTGCCAATATTCCTCCTTCCGGAATGGATATCGAAAACGTTTGGTTGCCGGCCTTAATCCCTTTACCTCCAATTTGAGGTGATTGTTTTTTAGTGGTTATGAATTGAAGAGCATAGATGAAAGGACCTGCCTGACCAAAGGCTTTTCCCTGGATACTTGTCAGGCATTCGTCTTCATCAAAATCTACTGTGGTCAATTGAGTGGTGGATCGACCAACAATAGCTGATTCGGTACGTTGTCCGGTGTTGTCTTCTGTGACCAATTGAAGGCCGCTGATCAATTCTGCATTCCAAACCTTGTTGGTCCAGACTCGGACTGCTGCCAGCCTTGACCCGGCTGGAATATCCTGCAGAAAGTTTTTCTGTCCGGTACTGCCTTCCGTCTTGGTTTGTTTCAGAGTGTATCCGTTATTTAGGCCATAAGCAGGCGTACACCAATTGGTTGGGCTGGTGGCTTCCTGTTGGATAGCTTGTTCTTCATTGTCGATATATTGATAGTCAGCATTATTAGCAGTTGAATTGGAAGACGATTCAGTTGAGGTAGGCTGGATGAAAACGCCCTTTGTTTGATCAAAAGTCAGCCTTTCATCACCCTTGAAAAAATAGATAAACTCATCTCCAATATTGAGACCGGCGGTTAGGCCATTAGTCCAATGGGCAGGCCAGCCCTCCCAACTACTGAGGTTGCCAAAATCGACATAAGTTTGTTGATTCAGATCAAATGTGGCATATTCGTTACCGTGGAAGAACAAAATGAGATCTTGCCCCCAATTAACCGCTGCATCCAATTGATGATCCCAATGCTCAGGCAAGCCAGGCCACTGGGCCCATTCCTGAGCGATATTACCGGTACTTATTTCCAGCATGATGTACTGATCTCCCTGGAATAAAAGTAAAGTTTGTTCGTCCCAATATAGGGCAGCATTAATATGATCTATGCCTTGGAGGGGGTACCACTCCGGCTTGACTTCGGCATTTTCGGTAAGTGGAAAAAACAAGACATGATTCTGACTGATAAAAGCTACTTCATCCGAAATTCCGGAATAAGCTGTAGCGGTAATACTTTTCATGAAATCAGAAGGCAAATCCCAGTTGATCTGTCCAAAAATGGATATAGGGGAGCTAAACAGAAAGAAAAAAAGGATGCTGGAAAATGAGATGGTCGTTTTCATTTTGGGTTTTTTTAAGAAATTTGGAAGAGCTGAACCAGCCGGAAGGCCGGCTCAGCTATTTCTAAGATTTTCAGAGGTGCTTATTTTTTGATGGCGCCATGGTCCTTTAGTAAGCGCTTGATTTTTAGACTTCTGGCTTTTTGAAATACAATTTCTCCACTTACATCTCTGGCATTGACATCTGCTCCTGCAGCAATCAGTAATTCCGCATGTTCCAAACAATCTTTGCCTTGAGCAACAAGCAAATGAAGTGGGGTGATTTTCGAAATCGTAGCCGAATTAACCTTAGCACCATGAACCACGAGCATAGTGATAATTTCCAGGTTCCCCTCGGTACAGGCCAAATGTAATAAGCTATATCCAGATGAAGCTTCATTCCAGGCATTTGGGTCAATGCCTCCTTCCAGCAGTTCACGAGTGGCTTCCGTGAAATTGGCTTTCACACTTTGTCCTAACAACTCCGGGTCAGTTATATCAATTCCATGTTCTTTGACAAGACGGATGATCTTGTCGGCATTATTTTTCACAGCAGGTACTAAGGCTTCTCCGGGATCGGCGCCTGCATCAATAAGCAAAGAAGTGAGCATTGGGTTGTTATGCTCTGCAGAGCTGATGATCAAAGAGGAGGAGGAGGCCTCTGCTCCTTGCTCTATTAAAAGCTGGGCAATATCTGCGAAGTTCCCTTTTACTGCCGCATAAATACCCGCATTAGGATCACCACCTGCTTCCATTAACATCTGGACCAGTTTGAGATTACCGTTGGCGCTTGCTTTGTTCATAAACCCGGAAAAAGAACCGTCCGCGCCGGCTGAAAGCAAAATTTGTACCAGAGAAGTATTGTTTTTGGTGACCGCTATTTCCATTCCAGCATTAGGGTTGGCATTGCCTGAGATTAATGTTTCTACTAAAGGAAGGTTTTCTCTCTCACATGCCATTTGTATAAATTGAACCGGGGAGCCATCCGCTCCGTGGCTTAATAAAAGCCTGACAATATCAATGAATTCCCCCTCTACTGCCTGTGGCATTCCTGGATCTGGGTTAGCGTGATTGTCCAGCAGTATCGTTACCAGTTCAAGATTTCCCTGCTTTGCTGCGGAAGACATATATTCCGGTGAGCCGGCATCTGCTCCTGACTCAATTAGCTTGCTGACTATTTGGGTGTTGCCTAGCTGGATTGCCGGATGCATGCCCGGGTTAGGATCTGCCTGCTTTGACAATAAGGCATCGATCAGGTTTAGGTTTTTATGGAAAGTCGCAGCTTTCAAATACTCAGGGTTGCTTACCTGAGCACCGCTGTTGATTAAAGCCATAGCTAAAGAAGTATTGTTGCTCGCAAATGCAATGGGCATAGCAGGCTCTGGGCTAGCTCCGTTTTCCAATAGCGATGTGACGATGGACATGTTTTCTGCTTTGGCTGCACTACTCATATATTCTTGATCCTGGACATCAGCATTACTTTGGAGAAAAATATTTACCAGGTTGGCATCATTTTGTCGAATGGCTATAGGCATCCCATAATTTGGATCGGCTCCTTTTTCCAATAAGGCTGTAATCAGGCTGATGTTTTTACTTTCAGTAGCTTTTTTTATGAATTCAGGAGGCGTCGGGTCGGCATTTGCTTCCAATAATATTTTGACATACTCGGTATCGTCTCGGTCAATAGCAATGGCCATACCCGGATTTGGATTTGCTCCTGCCATGAGAGCTGTGCGTAATAAGCTAATATTTTTTTCTTGCACGGCTAAAGAAACTACTTCTAGGCCTTCGGCATTTGCTCCCTTTTCCAGAAACAATTCGATCAAGTCCGCCTCTTTTTGTTCTGCAACAATGGATAAACCTGCATCGGGATCTGCGCCGCTGTCCAAAAGGACCGTGATCATAGTTTTATTTTTGCTTTGAGCAGCTTTTTGGATGTATTCTATTGGGGAAGCATCGGCATTTGCTTCCAATAGTATTTTTACGAATTCGGTGTCGTCTCGATCAATGGCGATTGCCATCCCTGGATCAGGCTTTGCTCCTGCATTTAAAACTACACCTAATAAAGAGCTATTCTTCTCCTGGACGGCCAATTTGACCAAATCGAAGCCCTCTGGATTGGCACCCTTTTCCAGGAAAGATTTCATCAGGTTGATATTTCTGTTTTGTACTGCCATAGCTAGTCCTTTGTTAGGATCGGCCCCTTTTTCAAGCAAGGCATTCACCAAGGAAGTATTATTATTTTGAGTAGCTTGTTGGATATAATTTTCCTGGCTTGCGTCAGCATTGGCCTGAAGTAGTAACTTAGCGTAATCAGTATCGTTCCTTTTGATGGCCAGACTCATACCCGGATTTGGATCAGCACCACCATTTAAAGCTGCTTTTAGCAGATTGATCTGCTTTTCCGAGACTGCAGTTTCAACTACCTGATAGGCATCGGCATAGGCACCAGCTTCAACCATTATCTGGGCAATGGAATAAGATCGTTTTTTCATGGCATATTCCAATCCGATGTTAGGGTCGGCTCCTTTTAAGATCAATTCTTTTATAATGGTTTCCTGGTTTTTGTCAATAGCGATATTCAGATAATCATTGGCTACAGCACCCTTTTCAAGTAAGACCTTTACAAAGCTTGTGTTATTCTGTTGGATGGCCACATCCATTGCCTGAGCAGGATTAGCATTGGCCTCAAGCAGATAATTGATAATCTGCATATTGTTTTTTTCTAAAGCTAAAGGGAAATACGTATTAGGGTCGCCACCATGCTGACCGACGGCTGTCTCAACAATATTTAAGTTGTTATTTTGTACCCCATATTCGATGAGCGGATCTACCTGAGCACCTGCCTGCATAACATCTGGTATTAAATTGAGTGCTCTGTTTTCCAGAACAGCAGTCAGTGCTTTGTTGGGATCGACTCCATTTGCTAATAAGACTTTAGCAAATTCGAAGCGCCGCTTACTGATAGTGGTCTTGAATAGTTCGTCTGAAGGCAATACATTATATCGACTTAATAACAATTCGAAAAGCACCTGATCATTAAAATCAATAGCTTTCTGTATAGCAAGGTCGGTATCCGCCCCTGCATCAAGTAGTAGAATCGCTATATCCGTATCTTTTCGTTGTATAAGCCTTTCAAAGGCTTTTTTGGATTTGCGAACGTCTGCACCTCCGTGAATTAGCATGCTTACCATACCAGCTTCTGATCTTTCTATGGCAAGGTCAAGCGGAGTTTTATTCATATTATCCACCATGTCTAGATTGGGGCCTTCATGAATTAAAATCTGAACTATACTGCTATCTCCCACTTGAATAGCTTCATGTATTGGAGTAAAACCACGGTTGTTTTTGCGGTCAAGTACGGTAATGCCCATTCGAAAAAGTCGTTTGATCTCTTCTGTATCTTTTCCCCTGACTGCCAGGTGAAGCTTACTGTCACCTGCTCCATTAATAGCATTAACATTTTCAACTTTTTCAGTATAAGTACCTCGGGAGGCTACTATATCTGACCTTTCCGGCACCCATCGGGCATTCGTTTTAAAGGCTGTCCCCGTTGTCGTCATGGTGCCTCCGGAAGAAACAGCCTGCTCATGGATCTTTCTCCAGCCGGCTAAGCTTTTTTCAGCTTTGACACGAATGTTCCTGGCATCAGAAGAAAGGGAGAAGGTTGCAGATTGACCTGCCATGAGTTTTCCGGTATCCCAGGTTCCATTATTCCAGCTTAGCGTGAACTTGGCATCGTAGGCTCCTTTGTTTTTAAAAGTGAAGGATAAATTTTGAGCGGAAAGTTGAAAAATAGCTGAGGAAAGTGTTAAGGTGATAATTAGGATTTTAAAATGCAGTGTTTTCATTTTTTGGATTTTTTAGGTTTCTACAAATGTATGGGGAGTTAGAATCCCAGGAAAACCTTCAAAATCCCTAAGTTGAGGTTTCTAAGCCATATATTTTTTTAGTGTTCTGGAATTAGGGTTTATTTTTATTTTGTAAATATTTGCACTGTATTTTATTTGTTTCTAGTATATTATACTTGTTGAAATTTTATTTTATTGCTTATTTAGGGCTTATCATATTATTCCTCCCTTTTAAGGTTTCAAATGTTTAAAATTGCGGGTAAAATTCAAAAATATGGCTCAATCGCCTCCTCCGGCGGTGGCGGCGTCATCAAACTAACGACCACTAGTAGCAAGCCCGAACATATAAACCCAGGCAAAACAGGGTCAATGCCGGTATTTCCAAACAACTTCCAGCCTCCTGTCATGACCAACCCACCGATCATAGCCGCAATGGCCCCTTCTTTAGTGGCTCTTTTCCAATACAATCCTCCAATGACCGGCATGAAAAAACTGGAGGCCATCAGGGCGGTGAACAGTAGTACAATGAACTGAACCAATTCTCCCTTTCCTACACCGCTCAGTACCAAGATCAGCGGAATAACGCCTACGATAAAAATGCCGATCCGGGCGACCGTCAATTTCCTTTTTCGGGAAGAGGCGGGACTGAAAAAGGTTTGATAAATATCTTCCGAAAGGGCCGATCCAGCTACCAGCAAGAGCGAATCCACGGTCGACATCATCGCCGAAGTAATGGCGGCCAGCATGAGCGTACCGATAAAGGGGGGAAGCATGGCTTTGGCCACCAGAGGCATGGCGAGGTCACCGGTTGGTAGTAAGGGGAAAAGCGAAATACTGGCTACGCCCAATAAAAAGACGAGCAAATTGATCCCGCTAACCAGGATGATCGTGAAAAAAATACCCTTGCGAATGGTTCGCATATCTTTCATGGCGTACAAGCGGGTGAGTTTCTCGGGAGTAGATACCCCGCCCAGGAAAAAGGCCAATCCCATCGTGAACAGCAGGGTGCCGGGCAACCCATCCCAGGTGAAGGTGATTGGGTTGACGGCTCTGGCAAAGTCGAGTAAGTTGTAAAAACCGTCAAACTGCCGGATGGCCAGGGGGACGGAGACGAGCACACCAATGACCATGATGATCAGCTGCAAAAAATCAGTATAGGCCACAGCGATCATGCCGCCAATCATGGTATAAAGTAAAAGAATAATTGTAAATATGATCATGCCAGTGGTAGGAGAGAGGCCGAATACCACATTGGCAACCAGCCCGCCGGCCACGATCTGAGCCTGGATATATACCACCGTGGCAATCAAAATAATGACCGCCGCCACCCCGCGGGGCGCTTTGCTGTAATAACGAGTCTGCATAAAAGCAGGTAGGGTCAATTGTTTGACCTTTGTGAATCGAGGAGCCAGTACGGCCGCCATAAACCAATAAGCAAAAACCACGGAGAGGATCAGCCAGCCGAACGACCAGCCGGCCGTGTAAATCACTCCGATCGTCCCAATAAAAGTACCGGCACTGGTGTGGGTTGCCGACAGGGTAGCACCACCAACCAGCCAGCCAAGGTTTCCTCCGGCGATCCAGTAGTCCGTCTCATCTTCGGTATTGCGAAGACTGAGGTATCCAATGGCGAATACGACGAGGAAATAAAGCACAAAAACAATGAGTTGAACCGACATTTATGATTTGTTTGAATGTTCTTTTTTGTCTGCCTTCTTCATCCAAAAATAGTACAGCACAACAATGATCCCAAAAACAAGAAATAAGCCCCAAAAAACAAAGCCCGGATAATCATACATATCTTTTTGTTTTATCCATTTTTTAATTTTTTCCACCCTATGATCATTAAGGCAAGCAAAATCAATATTACTCCAAGGTCGACAAGTCGTTCGAGAGAAAAAAATGGTTGTGGCCCTATATATATCTTACAACTGATCCAGGCAGGGAGCGTCTGCAAACTGAAGGAATACACATCGGTATCTTCATCTGCCTTTTTTTTCCAAATCATAGCAGGGAAAATAGACCGAAGGCTATATTGCTTGGGCAGTCGCAAATGAGCAGAAAAAGCATCTACAGAGGCTTGCTCCGCCTTCCAATCGACGAATAAGACTGGTATAAGTGTCACGACTGACTTTTTGTTCCACACCAAGCCCTCCAAATCATAGTGAATGCTAAGAGTCAATAAACTATCAGACTTACTAAGTCGCAGACCTAGGATATTCCCCCTGGCCACTCGTTGATTGATTTGTTTTAAATCTATTTCAAAGGTATCGCCTCCGATAAGAGCCTTAGGATTCAGAAGGGCAATGCGCTCATCTGCTACCACTCTAAGGGGAATTCGATCTACGTCTGAGTCCAGATGTATCTGACAAGTAATGCGTACCATTGTATTCTTTAAAGACTCGTCAAAGTCCACTTCCATCCTGGCCTGCTCCAGTTCATTCACTGAAAAAGCCTGAACGCAAAAAGAACAAATTAACAGCACAACTATTAAAAAATTACGCATATCTTATTATTGAATTACCGTTGGTGGCAGTCTCCGACTGCCTCACGTTACTTATAGAAGTCTCCAGACTTCTATAAGTACATCAAGTAGGTTGAACATAGTACTACCGGTCAGAGACCGGGAAAAAACAGGTTGGGGGTTGTGTAAAAAGTCCTTCGGCCTTTTCACACAACCAATAATATTCTTTTAGGAGGTCTTTTTAAGAAAAAAACAAAGTTTTTTTCTTAAAAAGACCTCCTAAATAAAATTTTCTGGGGTGGGTAAAAACAAGGAACGAGTTTTTACACAACCCCACCAACAGGTGGCGGTTTCCAAATCACCACCAAACCTCATCCAACATCCTCAACACATTTCCCCCAATCACCTTCGCAATATCCTCTTCTGAATATCCTTCCTTCACCAGCCATCTTACAATATTTTTAGACCCCTCAGTTGGGTTTTCCAATCCTTTGACATATTCTACGCGCTCAAAATCCTGATCGCCTTTGGAAGCTTTTAAGGAAAGTGCACTGGAATAGGCATGGTGCAAGCCGACATGATCCCCGTAAACCGTATCCGGCCCAAAGCTGACATGATCAATCCCGACCAGGTCCTTGATGTACTCGAAATGGTCCATAACCGCCTCCAGACCATGTCTGGGGTGCTGTGGGCTAATGGTTGTATGAGGGGCTGCCTCGATACCTATCACACCTCCTTTATCGGCACAAGCCTTGAGCACCTCATCCGGAGCCATCCGGTTGGTGTTCCAGAGTGCTTTTGCGCCGATGTGACTGAGTACAATGGGTTGGGTACTGCATTCGATGGTGTCCATGGCTGTGAGGTCGCCCGTGTGAGAGCAATCGATGAGGATGCCGAGTTTATTCATACGCTCGACAGCCTTGCGCCCGAAGGCTGTTAGACCGCCGTCTCTTTTTTCCTTTAAACCATTGCCCAGGGCATTGGATTCGCTATAGGTGATGCCCAGAGAGCGGAGCCCAAAGCCATAAAGAATATCCAGCCGATCCAATTCATTTTCAATCATCGCAGCTCCTTCCTGGGTAGCGATCCAGGCGACTTTCCCCTGTTCGTGGGCCTTGTGAATGTCTTCGACTCCCTTGCAGTGAATAACAAAATCCTGATGAGCCAGATCACACAGGCGCATGCCCAGGTCGTGCAAAACTTCCGTCCACTTCCAGCCGCTTTTAGAGTGGATGCGGCAGAGTCCATTCATCAAGTTATCGAAAACGGCATCCCAATGCGAATTGGCAAGTCCTTCAAAGCCGGTAGCCATGCGGCCGTTGCGCAGGTATTCGGGTGTTTCATGCACATTGGCCGGGAAGACGCCCAGATGCTCATGCATAGAGATCATGATGTTGTTGCTGATGATTTGGGCCACCTCGACTTCCTGATCATCGCTCAGCGGAACGAGGTACTCCGGCACCCGATTGAGCTCGTCGGCCAGTTCGAAATGAGGGTAGTCTTTGTTTTTTTCCAGGTATTGGAAAGAGGTGTATCCTTTATAATTTTTGGTAAGGCTCATGATTAGTATTGCTTGAGAGTTATTAAGTTGTAGTGAACTAAAAATAGTAAAATAAACGGTTCCGTAGGCCATCCCCTTTTTAATCATTGAACGGATGAAATGGCCAAGGGCTTCCTACTTGATAATGACTTGTTAAACACTTCAGGCACCAAGGATTAATTCATAGTTTTAGATAGGAGAAGTCAATCTATCTTAGCTATTGCAATTAATAACCGATCCCACATAATTATCATGAAGGAACTTAAAAAAAATTTACTCTGGCTTGTAACGATATGGATGTTTGCCTGCAATCCAAAGGCGGATGTGGAGGATAATCAAACCCCATCTCCAGAAATAGCGACCCCTTTTACTATTGAACAACAACTTTCTTCAGACAAAAGAAGCCCTTTGCTACTTTCAAGAGATTATGGACAATCCTGGGTGGACGCGTCTTATAACCTGCCCCCTGATCTTCAAGTCTCATTTATGGAAAGCAGGGACGGGGAAATTGTCCTTGCATCCGACAATAAAGGGATTTTTTTAAGCAGCCATAATAAAACTCAATGGAAAGCCATTGGAGATGATCTTCCCAATGGAAAAATAATTGCTTTGCATGTAAAAGGGGAGCGCATCTACGCGAGTGTTTACAAGGCCGGTATTTTTCTATCCATAGATGAAGGGGGTACCTGGATTTCCTTAAATTACAACCTGCCCGTGGCAAATGTGCAGGCAATTGGTTTTTTTGATGAAACTTTATTTGCGGGTACCGATACAGGTATTTTTAAGCTGTCTGAAAAGGCTCCATCCTGGGAGACTTCTTTTTCAGATGCCCAGATCTTAAGTATTTATGAATTTGGAGGTAAATTAATAGCCGGGACTAATAGAGGGACCCTTCTTTCAAAAGATTATGGGAAAAGTTGGCAATGGATTCGTAAAGAAGGAGCGGTCCATTACACTCGAAATATTGAAGAAAGGATCATAGAGTTGTGTATCAACGGGGATTTATATTTCTCAGATGACTGGGGAGAAAACTGGGCCGCCTACAACTATCAACCCAGGCAGGGATCGTACGTGTATGAGCTCGTAAAAATGGGTAACCATTTAATCATGAGTAATAATTATGGCATTCATCGCTCCCTGAATAATGGGCAGCGCTGGGATCACATTTATTCTACGGAATCATTGGGCTTCTTTGATTTTTTAGTTGTCGGACAGGATATATACGCAGGGACCCGGACCTGGGATGAATATAGAGGGAGAAAGTAGCTAGCTCTACTGTTTGGGAATCAATTTAATATGGCCGCGTATGAAGGAATTCTAATTGTTTCTTAAACAGGTTATTCAGGAACAGTGATTTCTCTATTATAGACAGGTTTCAAGGATCGTGAAGTCAACTTCTTGATTCAGCTGATCTGGGTGATTTTTGTTATACAGACGAATGATTTACGTCATATCTTTTTTGGTATAATTAGTCATACAATACAATTAGTCAGAGAAGCTTTTCCTCACCATATTTCACTAATTTCCAACCTAAAATTTTTAAAAAATGAAAACTATCCATGTGAAGAATCTGATATTTATGTTGTTGATCAGCATTCCAATCCTATTATACTTGAATGCTTGCCAAAATACGGCTGAAAAAACCACCGAAAAGCTGATAGAACAGGCCATCGAAGGAGAGGCAGATGTAGATATTGAGGATAAAAAGTTTGTAGTGGAAACGGAAGAGGGCAAATTCACCTCAGAAGAGGTCAAAAGCTGGCCCAAGGACATTCCTTCCAGTGTGCCTGAATTCAAATTAGGGAAAATCCTCAATGCGATGACCCAAACCACCCCGGAGGCGAATACCT
>JAUIKE010000324.1 GCA_030430845.1 Bacteroidia bacterium
ATAATTTTTTTAATCACTAAAAACCATCACTATGGACAATCAAACTATTTACACGGAGCAGCTTCGTGGTAAGTACAGCAGTTATTTTGTAGATCTGAAATCCTCTGATAAAGCAGGGTACTACCTGGTGTTGACTCAGAGCAAAAAAGATAAGGAAGGAAACTTTCAAAGTGATCGGATCCGGGTTTTTGCGGATGAGATCGGATCTTTTGCGGGAGCTTTTGAACGAGCGCTGAATTCTTTTCAGGATCATCAGCAAAAAGCAGGAGCTTCAGAAGAACAGCTGAAAACGAAAGGTTCATGACACAATCACCGGCAAAAGGTAAATATCCTTTAAAAGCTTTACCGATCAAATCCTGGGCAGAAGCTGACCGGCCCCGGGAAAAATTGAAATCTAAGGGCAAGCAGCAATTATCAGAAGCCGAACTAATGGCCATACTCTTAGGTTCAGGTACACAGGATGAATCCGCCTTAGCCTTATCCAAACGAATGCTCAGTTTTTTTAATAACGATCTGACAGCCGTAGGGAAGGCCGATCTACATGCGTTGAAGAAGTTTAAAGGAATCGGTGAGGTGAAGGCCATTAAAATTATTGCTGCCCTGGAACTGGGCAGGCGCCGTCAGTTAACCAATATCATTGAGAAACCACAGGTTTGTAGCAGTAAAGAGGCTTTTGATGCGCTAGCTCCATTGATGATTGACCTTCCTCATGAGGAGTTCTGGATCATCATGTTGAACCGGGCCAACCGGATCATAGGCCGGGAAAAGATCAGCTCTGGGGGAGTGGCCGGTACCGTCGTGGACGCCAAGGTCGTTTTCCGGAAAGCTATCCAGCAACTGGCTTGTTCGTTGATTCTTGCGCATAATCACCCGTCGGGGAATTTGCGGCCCAGCCAATCAGACATTGACCTGACCAAGAAACTCATGACAGCCGGGCAGGCCCTGGATATTACCGTTTTGGACCATCTGATCATTACACATAAAGGCTTTTTCAGCTTTGCGGACGAGGGAGTTATTTAAGTAGAGGAACAATATTCTTTTAGGAGGCGCCCGCCCGGGCGCCCCCTAAGTGAACATCATTTTTTCATTAAACAAAATCGAAAACCAATGAAATTAGGAAACTATCTGCATCGAGTAGAAAAAATTGACCGACTCATCCAGCGTAAATCAACGGGCACACCGTCCGAACTGGCTTCTAATATCGGCATTTCAGAAAGTATGCTTTACAATTATCTGCAATTTATGCGGCAATCCGGAGCTCCTATTGAATACTCCAAACGGCGCAAGACTTATTTTTATCGCCATAACGGAGCTTTTAGTTTTGGATTTAAGGTCCAGGAGCAGGCCTGATAAAAGAAGAATTACCTCTCCCTGGAGGTAATTCTTCTCGGATTTTATTAGGTTTTTTGGGTATGGATGTGGCTTCCCATAATACGGGAAGCCCATCTTTTAAACAAAAAAAGCCTTGTGCCGCCCGGCACAAGGCTTCGAAATAAAAAAACAGATTATTGTTTCACAAATTTTTCTGTGTATACTTCATCTGCTGTTCGAACTTGCAGCAGATACATACCTGGCTGCAGATCGGATACGTCGATGAGGTTCGTTTTTTCAGGTGTTGTCAATTCTCTGACCAATGCGCCGTTAAGACTGATGATTCTCAGGTTAAGGGCGTTTTGAGGCAACAGCACTTTTAACTGCTGGGTCACTGGGTTTGGAGAAAGTGCAAGTCCTTCAAAGAATGGTGCATTTTCTTCTACATCCATATCAGGTGCCTGAAGGTCATTAGTGGCCATGGTAACGGTCTCTAATGGGCGAATGCTCGTTTTTGTTTGATCCGCAAGCGTCTCGATCGCTGCCGACGGATTGGATGCCGTGATGGTCACTGCGTCAATGTAGATATAATCCGAGTTGGCACTGGCATCACATTGGAAACGGAACTGGGCATTCGACGGGAAGTTGTAGTTGGCGCTGCTGATCGTCACGGTGGCTACATAAAAGGTATTGTTATTAAAATTCGTACCTCTGGCATAAGCGGCTACCGTATTCCAGGAGCTACCGTCGAAATACCTCACCCAAAAGTCTTCTCCGTTTTCCATACTGAAAGCATAGAAGTAGAACTCTACCTCCAGTTGTGAATAGCCGCTGACATCATAAGTGCCGGAAGTCATAGCAGAGGCCGTACCGGAATTATCCCGCAAACGGATCGAATAACTACCTTCCCAAGAGCGAGAACCTGAATAGCGAGCACAGTCGCTACCTCCGTCCTGCCAGCCGTCCCAGCCGGTTTCAAAGTAATGGGCAGATAGGACTGTTGGTCCGCCTCCTGCGCTTTGAGTAGTTACACTGGTGGATGCGGGAGAGGAACTGTTACCGGCCGCATCTCTGGCCACGACTTCCATCGTATAGGTAGTAGCGGCACTCAATCCGCTGACGTTATAGCTGGTGCCGGCCGTACTGCCGTCGAAATTTCCATCTACATAAACATCGTAGCCGGTCACACCTACATTATCGGAAGAAGCATTCCATGACAAGTCAGTGGAGGTTTGAGTTGTGTTAGAAGCAGTGAGGTTGCCCGGAGTAGTTGGTGCCTGTGTATCTGCGGGAGGGTCAAGTGTGGTTACATTGACCGAAGCCGGGTTGGATTCATTACCGGCGGCATCCTTGGCTACTACTTCCATCGTATAAGAGGTTGAGGCACTCAGTCCGCTCACCGAATAGCTGGTGCCGGCCGTACTGCCGTCAAGACCTCCGTTTACATACACATCATAGCCCGTAACACCAACATTATCGGAAGAAGCGTTCCAGGACAGGTCCGTAGAATTTTGGGTGGTGTTAGAAGCGGTCAGATTCCCCGGCGTGGTGGGCGCCTGGGTATCGCTGCTACCGCCGGAAATAGAAATGGTATAATCTTCTACTTCTCCGTAGGAAAATGTTTCGCAGGCGGTTTGAGCCCCGTCCCACTTCATGGATATGCGCATGCGGGTATCGCCGCCGGCGCCTGAAGGAATCGTGATAGACCCGTTGACAGTTGAACTACTCAATCCGCCTGGATCAAAGGCTAATTCGCCGGCATCATCAAAATCACCGTCTGCATTATAGTCGATCCATATTTTCCAATATTCGTTATATGTCTGGCTACCGAAGCCGGGGCTGAGGCTGACGCTGTAAGACTGGCCTGCTGTCACATTGACGGTTTGGCTGGTATAATTGCCGTATCCACCATTATTCCCAGAATTATTGCTGAAGGAGCCGATACTAACAGAGGCGATCCATTCGTAGCTTGAATTACTTCCGCTGGAAGTGCAATAAGAAATCGTACCGTATTCGCCACCTACACCTACGGCGTACCAGGCATTGGTAGTGGCAATTTCCTCAGCCGACCCGGCTCCGTAAAGGTCGACGGCCGACTGGATGGCACCGATGCGGGCATCAGAATAAGTAGAATTGGTAGAAAGATAAACGGATAGGTTGCGATATGCTATTGCGGCAGCTTTTGCAATACCAATACCGCTTACGTTATAAGAACTGCCGATGTCATTGGTGCCGCTTTCTCCTTGAGAAAGAATGTAGAACCACTTGTTTTGAACACCTGAGTTGGTATGCACGCCACAGTAGTCATTTGACTGAGTAGGAGTACCGCAATTCGGGCTGATCCAATTACTTCCTCCATAAGTATCGGGATCTCCGTGAGCATTGGGGTTGTCCATGGAACGGATAGCTCCGCTTCCTCCAATACCGATATCGGTACCCATCTGCCAGTCGTTAGAGCCGGTGGCATAGTTTTCAATAGCTTCTCCGAAAATATCTGAGAAGGATTCGTTCAGTGCGCCGGATTCTCTTTGATAAACCAGGTTAGCCGAATATTCTGTTACACCATGCGTGATCTCATGGCCGACGATATCCAGGGAGACCAGAGGGCCGTAATTGACTCCGTCTCCATCGCCGTAGGTCATACGCTGCCCGTCCCAGAATGCATTCACATAATTACTTGAGTAGTGAACGTAGGAGCGGATGACCGCCCCAGAGCCGTTATAGGAGTTACGATTGTGTGTCTGGAAGAAATATTGATGTGTTTGTTCTGCACCCCAGTGTGCCTGAACGGCAGTATTATCAGAAGTAAAGTTGCTCGATCCACTAGTGACGTCCGTTGCATTATTGTAGTTTGTGCCGTTATTCAGACTGTATGTTTCAATCCCGTTGCCGTCAGCAGTTTGTCGTAAGCGATAACTGGAACCCGTGAAGTCAGCGGTGAAGCTCACATTGCCGTTGTAAAGACTGTTGCCGGTAGCAGGGACATTAGCCTCGTGAATCTTTTCATTTTTTCCAATAAAACTCCCTGAGTGAGCGTCAATGTAAATATCGGCTCTGGACAAAGGAGACAAGGCATAAATATCATATTTGTAGGCCAACCTTGGCGCTGCCTTACCATCTGGATCTGCCACAATGATCAACTCACCTTCGGGCTCGTCTCCTCCCTCATCCCAAATGTAAAGGGAAGCACCTACATGGTTTTTGGCATTGTTAAATGCGGCCTGATCACTAATACCAGGGGAGGTATTGAGATCCTCAAAAACATCGCGGAAGTTCCCGCTCAGCATTTCGATCTGTCCGCTGCGGGCATGGACTTTGTACTGTGCTCCGTCTACTTTAATACCATCGTAGTACTGCTGGTAAATTTCGTGTGTATACCCCAATTCATCGGTTTTTTCTCCAACCAGAACCAGGTCGTCTTTCAGTTTCAGGTCAAACAACTTTTTGAAGAGCTGCTTGGTTTTGTTTTTGTTCTCCTTCTTATCCAGCTTGATAAAGGAAGGATGCTTTTTCCCGGTTTTGGGCTTGTCGTTTTGAGCCGTTGTCAAAGAAGCTGACAGAATGAAGATAAAGATCAATAGGGGGTACCTTCTAATCGTCATGTTAATTAGTTTTTTGTTTGTTAATAAATAAGAATTAAGCAAAAGAATGCCTGGCAACTACCTATACACTTGTTAGTAGTGGCAATAGTATTCCAGGCTGTATTGAGTTCAAATCTTTATTACAGCATTAATCTGGTCCGAAAATGTTTAAAGCGTAGTAAAAAGCGCGTGACCGTCTATTTACATGAAATTATGAAAAATAAAAAGCGTGTTTCAGCATGTGAAGTTCTACCTAAATTGAAATGGAGTAGATCCAATTTGTTTACATGAATGATTTGGTAGAACAGTCAATTGGGCATGATCCTTCTGAGTCTTGGGTATTATTAGACTAAAGACTGGGCTCAATATATGAAATATTGTATTAAGTGTGAGCTTTTCGTTTATTTTTTATTGTAAAATTCTAGAGTACAGGCATATTTTTTAATAGAGATAATGTTTTCTGGCGGAATAAAAAGAAAAGACGTAGTACTAGTGTTGGAACATTAAGTTTTATAGAAAGCAAAAAGGGGATGCCGCTATTCGCGACCCCCCTTTTAATATTACAAATATTAGAATTATTGCTTAACGAATCGTTTGTTGAATACCTGTTCTGCTGTTGTTACCTGCAAGAAATACACACCCTGATTCAAGTCAGTTACGTCAATAAAGTTAGACTTTTCAAAGGTGTTGAATTCTTTGACGACTGCTCCGTTGAGGCCTACAATTCTCATCGATTCAACTCCCTGAGGAAGCATTACTCTGAGTTGGTTGACTACGGGGTTAGGGTAAAGAACTACGCCTTCCAGATTTTGGCTGGTATTGTTATTCAATGCGCTTGGGCGGTTGATGCCGGAAAGTTCCGGGCGCTTAGCTGCTTCTGTTTGTTC
>JAUIKE010000325.1 GCA_030430845.1 Bacteroidia bacterium
AGAAAACAATGGAAATTGGCTTTGATAGTCTGGTTCTCCTCTCAACTGATGCTAAAATAACAACGGCCTGACGAAATTTTATTCCGTCAGGCCGTTCATGCATCCCTTTTCAGGGATGCCCTAAATAGACAGCCCGGAATTAAGACATGACATGTCTTAGACATGTCATGTGGTAAAGGATTGATAATCAGTGTTTTTAATTTTTGCGACAAGGACATGACATGTCTTCTAACTTGATAATTATGTTCTCTATTAAAACCCTTGATCATGTGGCCCTGCGCGTATGCAATCTGGAAGTATCAGCACAATGGTACGAGCGTGTGCTGAATTTGAAAAGGCTTCAACCCAAAGAGTGGGGTCCATTCCCCATTTTTATGACTGCTGAGAACGGCACCGGTGTCGCTCTTTTTCCGGTTCGGACTACTTCCCCCAAGCCCTTGCCGGAAGGTGATTGGATTAAGGGAGATCATTACGCATTCCAGGTCGACAATGACAACTTCGCCAAGGCTCAGGAACATTTTACACAGATCGGCCTCGATTTTGAATGGCAGGACCATTACTATTTTCATTCCATTTATTTTTTGGATCCTGATGGACATCGATTGGAGCTTACCACCCAGGTGAAGCCTCTCTAGCCATGATGTTTGATCATCGTATACAGCAATTGATTGATGCTGACATCCAGGCCTTTTTCTTTTCCGAGCCGATAAACGGTACCGTTGAGGGACTCTAATTCATTGGGCCCTTCGCCGATGACATCATGGAATAAAGAAGAATTCGCATTTTCCTCCAGGTTTTGCGTAAACTGAAGATAACGACCTACAATATCATCCTCAAATTGAATGCCATAGCTTTGGGCTAAGGCAAGGGTTTCTTCCATGCACTTCCGGTAGAGGTCAAAAACAGCAGGATCCGATCGCAAAGGGCCGATTTCTTTTCGGTATGCGGCGGTAAAGCCTGAAAAGGCGTTGATAAAAATATATTTTTCCCATAGTTTGTTCTCGATACCCTGATCAAGGTAAGTAGCATCGATATTGGCATCTTGAAAGATTTGGGCAATGCGTTCAAGTTCTTTATTGGACTGCTGATTTCTTTCGCCGAAAATCAGTTTTCTCGGACCGCCGCTTTGTTCGATCAAGCCTGGGGATGTACGGGTAGAGATGATGTAAGCAATGCCTGGATAGACTTTATGATGCCCGCTATATTGTATAATTTGTTGATCACTGTCGATACCGTTTTGGAAAGTAAGTAGAATGGTATTGGGATTAAACCGTCCCTTTAACTGAGCCCCTAAAGCTTCATTACTATAAGTTTTGACGGCATAAAGGATGAGATCAGGATCTTTCATTTCTTTCAAATCGCTGATTAACTGAGCCGGCTGTATGGTAAAGTCTCCTGAAGCGACGCTTTTTATTTTTAGGCCGTTTTCCCGAATGGCCTGATAATGGTCTCCTCTGGCCAGGAAGGTGACATCCTGACCAGCTTTCGCCAGCATACCTCCAAAATAGCCGCCTAAACCTCCGGTACCAATAATGTAAATTTTCATTTGAATGTGGATTTCTTGTTTTTTTGACAACTTTAAGAAGTGATGGACAAAATAACATAAACAAAGCCCGCGCCGCGGGCTTTGTTTATGTTATTTTGTTCAAGCACTTAATTAACAAGATTGAAGCTTAAATGGATGTTGGTTGTAGGAAGAAAAAAATAATAAACACATATGGATCAATCGCAGAAACCTAAAAACTTGATAGGTTTAAACAAAATTCTCCAGAAAGAGAATTTGGATTATTATGAAGGATGTAACGAATACCTGATTACTCAGGCTCATCATTATATCGCAAATGAATCTTACTGGTCGCCGGGTATATCCCTGGAACTATTTGGGAAGGCTCTGGAGCATTCCTGGAATTTTTCGGCATTCGAGAGCGAAAAACTGGTGGCCTTTGCCCGCCTGGTAACTGATTACGCAACTTTTGCCTATCTCGGAGATGTTTTCGTTATGGCTGAATACAGAGGAAAAGGGATTGGCAAAAATTTGATGCAGCTTATTTTTTCTAGAGAGGAGGTTCGTTATATGAGAAGAATCATACTGGCTACCAGTGATGCCCATCAATTGTATGAAAAATATGGCTTTGCGCCTTTAAAAAATCCTTCCATTATGATGGAGATTTTTCGGCCTGCTGAGGAATTATATAAAGCTTGATTTTACTCAAATAATATTTTCTTGTCAATAAAACACCCGACATCATGAAAAACTTCAATATTACCCCTTGGTTTGAGCGGAAATTTCCAACTGTTCCAAATTTGTTGTTCCCAATCATCTTCGAACGTTTGGAAGGAACCACAGCTCGCATCCGGGCAAAAATTAAGGACATTTCGGAGGAGGTACTCACGACAAAAAATGGGCAGGACTGGTCTGTCCAGGAACACATCGGGCATTTGATTGACTTGGAGCCTCTTTGGATCGGGCGTATTGGAGATATCAGTCAGGGGCAGGAGTATTTACGGGAGGCTGATCTGACGAATCAAAAGACTTTCCGGGCGGGTCATAATGACCGAGCTGTGGAGGCTGTAATAGCTGATTTTGAAAAATATAGAAAGCAGATGATCGAAGATTTATCAGCTCTACGAAGCGATGATTTGGAAAAAAGCTCGCTCCATCCTCGCCTCAAAACACCCATGAAAATCATTGACCTGATGAATTTTGTAGCCGAGCACGATGATCATCACCTGGCTTTTTGTACCAAGTTAATCAAAGCCAATAGCTGAGGTCATTAACCTATTAGCGGGCTATTCCTTCCTTAGGTTTGAAGGTCAAGAATGGATACAAGAAAGCGGACAATTTCGGACAAAAGCGGACAGGCTGGGGTGATTTTCGATTTTTTTGCCGAAATTTGGCTAGTGACCTGGTGACTCCAAGTCACCAGGTCACTAGCCCCCGGCCCAGCCTGCCATAATATTAGAGTAGCCTCCAATTTTACCGGAGCGCCTATTCTCCAGTAATACTGGCTTCAACCGACCTTAAACCGGGACTGCTTACCTTAATTTTGATCTGCCCATTTCCGTCTCTTTTACCCTTCAAGATGATTATGGCTTTTCCGTAAAACAAGCTCACGTTACTCGCCTGGAAAGGAGCGAGTGATTGTGGATTCCCATTACCGACCCCAGCAATCTCAGCAGGCCCTTCGATCTGAATATCTACCTGATGATCCGCCAGAGGCGCCAACACACCCTTCTCATCATAAGCTTCCACGAGGATAAAGCAAAGGTCTTCACCATCCAACTGGAGCTTGGAGGTTTCAGGACTCAACTTCAAATGGGTAGCCGGGCCTGCGGTGCGCATGACTTTTTCTCCTATTTTTTGGCCGTTTTTATAAGCCACCGCTTTTAATTCGCCGGCTTCGTACGGAACCCCCATCCACATCAGTCGATACCGTTCCATAGGGTTAGCGGATAACGGTTTTTTCTTCTGAAAACCTAAGGATTTGCCATTGAGAAACAATTCGGCCCGGTCGCCATTGGTGTATACAAATACAGGAACCGTGTCGTGCTCTGAATTTTCCCAATTCCAATGAGGTAAAATATGAACCAGATTTTCTTCCGGCTTCCAATAACTTTGGTACAAATAATATCGATCCTTTGGAATGCCGCAAAGGTCAACAATGCCGAAATAGGAAGAACGAGAGGCTTGCTCCTGGCTGATCTCTCCGCTAAAAACCATGAACTCGTTGTATGGCGTGGGTTCACCCAGATAGTCAAAACCGGTCCAGACAAACTCACCAGCCACAAACCGATCTTCTTCCTGCCATTTAAAATCTAAATCGGCAGGCTCCGCCCAGTCCGGGGCATTGAGATCGTAGGAACTGATCTGAAGCGCGTCGGTAAAATCGGTTTTCTCTTTCGGGAGCGGTAATTCATAAAATCCTCGAGTGCTCACCGTGGAAGCGGATTCAGAAATGATCACACTTTTGTTAGGTTCTTCGCGGCGAGCTTCCGCATACCGCCGGCCGTAATTGTAGGAATGCACATCGAAATAGTCGAACAAACGCCAACGGATCACGTCCTTGAAGTTATCTGTAACGAGGGTGACAGGCCGGGTTGGGTCATACAAGTTAGTATAGTTGACCAGAGCATTTAGCATGCGAATGGCACCATGTCCGTTTCCCTGCAAATAGCGTTCTTCATTGGCCACACTCCAAAGGATGATGGAAGGGTGATTGCGATCGCGTTTGATAAAGTTCTTCAATTGTCGGTCTGCAAATTCAAAGAAATCCATGCCAGGCAGTAAGTCCATGTGGGCGTCTAGCTTGTCAAAGGATTCGTCAATGACTAAAAGTCCCATACTATCACACATTTCGAGTAATTCCGGCGCCGGCATATTATGGCTGCTTCTAATGGCATTACAGCCCATTTCTTTCATGATCTCTAGTTGCCTTTTTAAGGCGGCAGGATAAAAAGCAGCGCCGAGCGGCCCCAGGTCGTGATGCAGATTGACACCCTTGAATTGTACCCGTCGTCCATTCAGGTGAAAACCATCGTCAGCGGTGAATTTAAAAGTACGAATTCCGAAAGGGGTATGAATTTCGTCGACTTTTTTCCCATTAACTTTTACTACAGATTGCAGGCCATACATTTGGGGATTGTCCACGTCCCATCTTTGAGGAGAAAGCAGGGTATTCCATTGCTCGAAGATGTAAAGGCTATCCGGCCCAATGCGTTGCCGGGAGGTATCGCTAAGCACCACCAGGCCCTCGGGATTGATAAGGTGATTTTCTAGCGTGACGAGCTGTGCGGTATTTTGGCTATTTATCACCTCAATATTGGCGCTGATGTCGGCATAGCTTTCCGTAATATGGGGTGTCGTAACATAAGTGCCCCAGATAGGAATATGAACCGGCTCGCTGACGATCATTTGGACTTTGCGGTAAATACCGGCTCCAGGGTACCACCGGCTTTCATGCTTACGGGTATCCACGTGAACGGCAATGACATTTTCGCTACCCGGATTCAGAAAGTCTGTTGCATCTACATAAAAGGAATTATAGCCATAATCCCATTGCCCGGCTAATTGTCCGTTAATGTATATTTTCGGAAAAGCCATGATGCCGTCAAAGAGAAAGTAGATCTTTTTTCCTGTCATAGAGGCTTCTAAGTTGAAGGATTTTCTATACCAGGCCTGGCCCTGCCAGGGGAGCTTGCCCGTACTGGGAGAGCCTTGCGGGTCAAAAGGGCCTTCGATGCCCCAATCGTGAGGGATGTCCAGTTTTCTCCATTGGCTGTCATCAAAATCAGGGGCTTGGGCATTCGCGGTTTCACCTTTTTGAAAGGTCCAGTTGTGGTTGAAATTGATGGTTGTCCTGCCACTTGAAGATGGTGGCAAGAGGAAAAATGGTAAGAGGAGTAGTATTAAATGAATAATCCGTTTATGTAGCATAATTGCTGGTGTTGGTTATTGGATATGAAGGTAGGAAAAGCCGGGAAAAATTGGAAGTTTTAAGCGTAGGTGTTACGCTTTATTCATTGCAGACATGTCATGTCTAGACATGTCATGTCCACTATGTGATTTAATTTATAATTTGTAAAATACTGAAAATGAGATTGTTTTTCTTAGTATGAGTACATGTCATGTCTAAGACATGGGGTTGTGTAAAAACTCGTTCCTCGTTTTCACCCACCCCCGAAAATTTTGTTTAGGAGGTTGTTTTAAGAAAAAAACGAAGTTTTTTTCTTAAAACAACCTCCTAAAAGAATATTATTGGTTGGGG
>JAUIKE010000326.1 GCA_030430845.1 Bacteroidia bacterium
TGCCGATGATCCCATTTTCCTGTAAAAAGTCGAGGTCGTCAATCTGAATGTAATTGACCGGAGAATTAAAACTGGCATGAATGCCATGGACAAAGGCATTCGTCGTCATATTAAAACCGGGGCCGGAGCCATTGTAGATTCCCGCAGCTTTGTTTTCAAGCAAACGGATCATCCATTCCGCCAGATCCCGGACATCGATGTACTGCACAACTTCATCCCTTTTGCCGGGGATAATAATGTCTCCGCCTTTTTCCAAACGGACCACCCAATATGGGAATCGATCGGTGCTATCGCCGGGGCCGACAATCAAAGTGGGTCTCACAATAATGGACCGGTCAGCCCCAAAAGCATCGATTGTAGCTAATTCTGAGGTCGCTTTCATCACACCATACTCATAGGCTCCTTTTTCCTGTGCCGAGGCATCTGCGGGAATTTCCGTCACCAATGGACGGTTTTCTGAAAAGTCATCGCCCACAAAAGGATAAAAAACGCTTATGGAGGAGGTGTACATATAGTACCCAACGTGGTCTTTTAAAAGCTGAGCGGTATCTTCTGTCCATTTGGTTCTGCGCCCAGAGTTGTCTATGACCACATCCCATTTTCTGTTTTTCAGAGCTTCCAGGTTATTTTCCCGGTCTCCTATTAATTGTTCTACTTTAGAAAAAAGATCTGAATGAACCTTTGGCACTGTTTTTCCTCTGGTAAAAGTGGATACCTCGTGGCCTCTATCTAAAGCATAGGCAATTTGATGAGGCCCCAGGAAGCTGGTACCACCGAGAATGAGAATTTTTAATTTATTGTCATTCTTTTTAACATCAAAAAGCTTTTGGACTGGATTGGCTTTTAATAGAGGGGCTAAGCCTAAGGCCAGGCTGGTCCCTAAAAATTTTCTTCTGCTGTTTGTCATATGATCGGCTTAAATGATTAAGAGCTTATTTGGAAAGGTTTTGATTATAAAGTTTTAAGATACAAAAATGATTGAAAGCTTACTCAATACCCATTTTTTCTTTCCAATCTAAAATCTCTTCTTTAAAGCCTGCAATGAGGTCCTGGTTTTCTGCTGCGATATTCTCATCATTTTTGGGGTCTTTTTCCATGTCAAAAAGCAGTTCTTCTTCATTTCCAATATCCCAGACATAGTGATACTTAGGGGGTCTCATCCAAAAACCTTCGGCGAGTTGCCCCATAAAGGACGGATCATTCGGGTCAAATAATTGGGTTAGTCGTCCAAATACTTGTTCTCTTCCTTAGAAGTTGTTTAAAGTTATCGTACTTACCTGCGCACGAAGCATTATGGCTACTGAACGGCAGCTATTTTTCGTTCCGTAACTTTGGCTACGCAACTCAAAATGAGCTTTGTCAGTAGCCATAAGCCTTCACGCTCGCTTACAGTAGATAACTTCAAACAACTTCTTAATAAAAACTAAAAGAATGGGGAGTAAATATTTCATTTTCAGGTAGTGTTATACTCCTTTTTTTAAGATACCTTCAATTTGATGGATCAATTCTGGAAGTTTTTGCTCAATAATATTCCATACTATTTCATAATCTACTCCAAAATAATGATGTATAAGTTTGCCTCTGGTTTTGGCCATTGATCTCCACTCAATAGAGCTATACTTTTCTCTTGTTTCCTCATCAATTTTTTTAGTGGCTTCACCAATAATTTCGATGCTACGTACAACCGCTCTTTTTAAGACCTCATCTTTATAAAATGATTCGTAATCCATCCCTTTGGTGTTGTCAACTACAAATTTTGATTCATCCAGGATGTGTCTTAGAAATTCAATCGTTGATTTGGACATATTCCACTTCTTGATCAATATATGGCTTAATGTATTCGCTCAAAGATTCCAGAGTAACTAATTCAACCTCCCTATCAAAACTAGACTCTAAGTAATCTATTAATCCCAAGAAATTATCTAGCGTTTTTTCTCCCTTTTCATATTCTACCAAAAAATCCACATCACTTTGAGCCTTTTGTTCATTTCTGACAAAAGACCCGAAAAGACCTAATCGCTTGACTTTATATTTTCTTATGACCTCTCTATTATCTTTGATAAACTTCAGGATTTGGACTTTATTTTGAATTTTCATTTGTAGGTACTTCTATTTTCTTCATAAAGTAGGTGTTTTTTCTTTCAATCTCAATAATCTGGTTGGAATCATTTGACTTCAAGACTCACTAATCCCCATAATCAGTATCAACAATCCTACGCTAAATACCAGGTACAGTACATAGGTCATTATCAACCGAAGGATTTTCGTCATGCTACTGCCTTCTGAAAATAATTGCCAAAATACCCAACAGGTATAGCCAATAGCCACTAAAACCGGGATCATTTCCAGGATTTCACTTTCAAAAACAGTTCGTCCAATGGCAAATAACGCATAAAAAATAGCCAGCTGACCTGTCACATAGGAGTTGACCACCATGTGCTCAAGGTAGTTTTTACCAAACTTTAAAAAAGACAGGTAAGATGCTAGTGAAAACACAGGTAAAAGAAGCAAGGCAGAATAAGCATAGTTCTTTGAGAACCAAATCAATACTGCCGGCACCTCTGCCTCTGCTGCACCGATGCTAGTCCCTTCCATCCAGCCTGAAACCAAGTCGTCAATCCAGGTATTTTGATGAATAACTTGAGTGATCAGGAAGTAAAAAGTAGAGAGGGTAAGCACATAGGCAATTGGTTTAAAGTGATTCTTCCTCTTTCCATTGAGAAATTCCTTAATACTGTTCCCCGGCCTTACAAATAATTCTTTCAGGGTATAAAAAAAACCTTTGTTGATTTGAAATATACTCTCAGAAACTTCGCTTAGAAAATTAGGAAAGTTAATCCGTTCGACCTTCGTATTTTGTCCACAACGACTGCAGAAGTTTCCGTCAACTCTGTGTCCACAATTTTTGCAAATCATTTTCTTTTCTATTGAAATTGTTTAAGTACCAGATTGAGTGCTTCTTCTTTACTTTTGGTCGGGTTCATCCAGTAGTTGGGAGTGTCGGTATAATTGGGAATACCACTCCGGTGCCGGACCATCATTCTCAAGGTGATTTGGTCGGCATATTCAATTCGGCCCACCAGTTCGGGAAAGAAATCAGCAAGTGTTTTATCCAGGGATAGGAGCTCGTCGTGTACCAATTTGGTAATAGCCACCGCATGATATAGCTTGCCGATACTGGCAATTTTGAATAAAGAATTCGGATCGGCAGGAATTTTGTCTGCTCTGTTTTTCCAGCCGGCTGCGAAAAAGGCCGGTTCCTGCCCGCCCTGGTTCACATAGACGATCATGCCGTCAAATCCGTGGCCGATCCCTTCCTCCAGCCGTTCTTGTACGGTATCAGGTAGTGGCCAAATCCAGGCATTCAAAATGGGCCATGGCACGAAGAAAAGGGAGATGGCGGTTCCAACGAACAGAAGAATTCTGAGGATTTGTTTTTTTCGGTTTTTTGTCATTCAATTGTATTTACCCGGGTCGTTATTTTTTATAAAACCTTTCCCCTTTTCTACTACCAAGGCCCACTTTGTTTAACTTGAAAAAAGCGCTTGCCGTCAAACCGATAAAGTCCTTGCCCTGTACCCCACCACATTCTTCCGGAATGGTCTTGATACATACTTTGCACACAACAGTTCAGTCCGTCGGCTACAGTATAGACCATAAAGGCTTCCCGGCCTGCAACAGAAGGATCAAATCGCGTAGTGCTACCTCTGGCTGTTATCCAAATGATACCCGATCGTTCAATAAATATACCCCAAATTTCACTTCCCCCAATGCCGTCCTCACTTGTATAGCTTTTAAAGGTTTGTCCATCATACCGGCAAATTCCGCCCTTCATCGTAAACCAAATATTACCCATTTTATCCTGTGCCAGGCCACCTGCAACATTATCCCCCAAACCTTCCTGCTCCGTAATATTTTTAATAGCCTGGCCATCATATCGAAAAATGCCTTTACTTTCTGAAGCCAACCAAATATTTCCAGCCTTGTCTTCCATGATGCCTTTAATGGCTACCGGAGGAAGCCATTCAAATAGTGAGAAGCATTGACCACCCGTACTATCGGCGGTTGGATGATACCGAAAAACACCGCCCTCGGTACCCACCCAGACGTCACCTGACTGGTCTACAAGAATACTTTTTCGGCCGACCTTGATATTGCTCAGTCCATTTTTTTCGGTATAACTTTTAAAATTCGTTCCATCATATTTAATGATGCCATGGTATGTTCCGAACCAAATATGGCCATTCTTATCTTCGGTAATAGCATGGACACTATTGCCATCGTCCCGGTTTACGCTCTCATTACCTTGAAAAAACTCATTTTTGCTGAAGTACCTTAAGGTTTTTACATCATACCTGGCTACGCTTTGGCCGGCCGGGCCAAACCAGAAATTCCCTTTTGAATCCTGAAAAATACTTCGAATATACTGGCTTACAAGACCAGTATCATTGTATGGACTGTGAACAGGAGAATCAGGAGTAGGCGTTCCAACAATTTCCGGGACGGGTTTTGGCACATCCGTCACAATCATCGTTGGGTTTGGATTCACCTGACCATTGCACGATTTGATCAATATCCCTGCGAGAAGGACAAGGTAGCTTAGGTTTCGAAAAAAGTATTTGGCCATTCTTTATGAAACATGTTTTTTTAGGTACTGGACTATTCATTCACTATTTCCAATATTTCCTGATACAATTTTGGACTTATTCTAAATCCGACTTCATAGATTAATTGATCTAAGATAGGTTTAACTTTTTTGATGAATCCTGATTCTTTTGCTTCTATCAATATGCCAAGTAAGCCAGTGATGTTTATTCCATATTCTGTCGCAACTTTTCGTCCTTTTTTCTCATCAATGAGTAGCAAATCTGCTTTCAATTCTAAAGCCAGGACAATAGACTCCGACTCTCCAGGATCAAGTGTCTCTAACAATTTTTCAAATAATTCTTGATCTGAAACTTTTTGTATCTCAACCCATTCAACTTGTCTGACATATTCTGCTTGCTCCGGAAGTTTTTCAAGTTCTTCAAATACTGATGAAGGGATAATAATATCTCCGAACAATTGATGCAGAAGCTTCAATTCATCAAGCTGAATTAAATTGGTAATTACCGAAGTATCACTGATTACTATCATTTTGAAATACGAGGATAGACTATTGTTTTAAGTAGAACATGAAAAAATAAGGGAGGTCAAATGAATCAGGAGGGTCGTTGAACTCTTATTTTTTTCAGGTTTTCAAGATCTGTTTCCAAATCTTCAATGTCATATTTGATATGGACATCTCTTTTAGCCATTTCTTTTTGAAAGGATATTTGATCTAATCCTGACAGGTTTCTAGCCTGTCCCATCGATAGCCTTCCCATCTCATAAAGGTGAACGGCCATCTCAATGAGTAATTCCTCAGCAGTGATTTCTGCTTTCTTAAGTACTTCTTCTTTAATCAATAAATCCATTTTGGTTCTTTTTTTAAAGATAAGTCTTTTACAGGTTTGGAGCAACAGTGCTTGAATTAGCTTGTTTTCTATTTCCTAACATTCAATTTGGCACCTAAAACATTGCTCTATCACCAAAAAATTCAACTAGCCAGTTATCTCTATAATTCATTGATCCTATCTACCGCAACGGACTAAACATCTCCACACCCATCGAGGTCTTTTTCTCCTGCATCATTTCAGACACTAACAAGCCCGTAGCAGGCCCCGTACTCATACCCATCATGGCA
>JAUIKE010000090.1 GCA_030430845.1 Bacteroidia bacterium
CTCGCTGCCCTCGAAGCTATGGCCTGTGAGGTGCCGGTTATTTCGACCAATGCGGGCGGACTTCCCGAGGTAAATATTCATGGTGAAACCGGATTCCTTAGCGAGGTTGGCCACATTGACGACATGGCGAATAATGCGATCAAACTTCTGGAGAATCCCGAAATGTTGGAAACCTTCCGGCAAAATGCACTTAAGCAGGCCAAACGCTTTGACATTTCCAATATTTTGCCGGAATATGAGGCGTACTACGAGGAGGTTCTAAAAACGGTTTATACAACCAATGCTCCGAAGGTTTAAGGCAAATTTCCCAACAAGTTGGCATTTTTTATGTACTCCAGGCGCCAGCGGCGGGCCGGGTCGATTTCGCCTTTGATATATTTTTCAATCATCAGACTAGCGATAGGGGCGGCATAGGTACCCCCGAATCCAGCATTTTCCACGTATACGACAACAGCGATCTTGGGGTCCTCTTTAGGAGCAAAACAGAAGAAAATAGAGTGGTCTTTTCCGGAATTCTCGGCTGTTCCTGTTTTACCGCATACGGAAATATCAGGTATGTAGGCCGAGCGAGCTGTTCCGGCTAGTACGGCCCGTTCCATACCATCCACCACCGGCTCAAAATGTTCCGACTCGATACCGACATAGTTTCGCTGGAAATACTTATTGGGTATGGGGTCATCGCTATTGAGATAACCTTTTACAAGATGAGGAATAACATAATAACCTCGATTGGCGATCATCGCAGCGGCATTAACCATTTGGAGGTTGGTCATTTGGATCTCGCCCTGACCAATAGCCAAAGAACGAATCCAGAGAGAGTTCCATCGCTGGCCCTCTTGCTGTTTGTTGAACCAATCGGTATAATATCGTGAAGTAGGATAATTTCCACCTTTTTCTGAAGGAAAATCAACGCCCAGGGGCCTGCCCATGCCAAAGCGATTGAGATACGCATTGAAGGTGTCAAGACCGATCTGAGGCTGATCGAAGCCGAATTGATCGACCACTTCACGGAAGACCGTCACAAAGTAAGCATTACAAGAATGCTGGATAGCCATGCTAACACTGGTACAGGTTGGATGTCCGTGGCAGCCTGTCAGACGCATTCCATTATGATAGTAAGCACCGCCGCATCGAATGGTTCTGTTGGGTTTCAACTGTCCTTCCTGCATTGCAACCAAGGCGACCAGGGGCTTAAACAAGGAGCCCGGAGGGTACTGAGCCAGCACTGCTCTGTTGAACAAAGGCTTCAGAGAGTCTCTGTTCATTTGCAAATAAGCCTTGCCCCGTTCTTCATTTCCGATCACCAGGTCGTTGGGGTCATAGCCCGGGCTGCTGACCATAGCCAGGATCTCTCCTGAGGAGGGTTCGAGGGCAATAATACTACCGCGTTTATTGGCCATGAGCATTTCTCCGAAAGCCTGAAGGTCGAGTTGAATGGTAGAGATCAGGTCCTTTCCTGATTTGGGCGGAACGTCCCGTCTTTTTGACTGGTAATTATCGATGATCCTTCCGAGGTTATCTTTAAAAACGTAGCGAGCCCCCTTTTCTCCACGCAAAATTTCTTCGTATGAAGCCTCCAGGCCGGTGGCGCCGATGTAGTCCCCGGCAGCATAAACGTCCTCCGATTGTTCCACCTCCCTTTTGTTCACCTCTCGAATATAGCCAAGCACATGAGCACCTGTATTGGCCGAATAGCCCCTGACGTTACGCAGCTGCACGAAAAAGCCGGGAAACTGGTAAAGACTTTCCTGGAAACGAGCAAATCGCTCGGCCGATATTTTACTCATAAAAACAAAAGGCACCGAAGGAGAAAAGCGGTCACTTCTCCAGTCTTTTTCTAAAGATTCCCGGAAAAAAGCTTCATTAATGTTGAGGAGCCGGCAAAACTTGGAGGTGTCCATATTAGGGTCGATCCGGTTGTAGGTGACCATGAGGTCGTATATTGGATCGTTGTTCACCATAAGGTTCGTATCGCGATCGTAGATCACTCCGCGAGAAGGATAGACAGTCAGTTTTTCAATAGCGGTCGCATTAGCCTTGTTGCGAAAGGTACTATCGATTAGCTGTAACTGCATGGCCTTGCCCACCAGGACAATTCCAGCTGCCAGAAATATCAGCTGTATAATTATTTGCCTTTTCTTAAATGAATCTGACACGAAAAAATTTTATTTAGTTGGACGGACTAAAAATAGCCATAAACAAGATAATAAACAGCATTGAAAGTGGAAACGAGACAATCGTTTTCAACAAAATACTGAGAATATAAGCATATGTAAAGGCTTCTACTGAAAAATAAAAGAACAAATGCAGGCCCATAAGAATAGCCGAGTACCTCAAAAACCAATTCCAGTTCATTCTCTTGGGGGTCGGGCTCGAGTTGGCGGTATATCCTCCCTTGGGTTCCAGGCGTCTTATAACAATGGGTCTGATATAGGCAATTAGCAGCATCACGCTGGCATGGATCCCTGGAGAATCATATGCAATATCAATGGCGATTCCCATTAAAAAGCCCAGTACACTAAGCAACATACGATTGATCTGGAAAGGCAGCAAAAGAATAAAGAGTGGGTATACAAAAATATTAATGTAAGGAAAACCGGAAAATGCATTAGAGATCTGTTGCAGCACCAGTACTTGAAAGGCCCCCAATAGAACAAACCTAAATACATTATTATAAAGCTCTTTACTCATTACTCTCAACCAGGTCAAGGATTTCCTGCCTATCTTTATTATTTACAATATAAACATGTTCAGCTTTGCTTAGGTCATTCATCAGTCCTACTTCAATAAGATAGAAATTGTTGCCTTCCGGTAAGGAATCTCTTTTTATCGTCCCGATTGGGATTCCAGGTGGGAACATATACGAAAAACCACTCGTTTCGACCGTATCGCCCACCTCTACATTGGCATGTTTGGGGATATCTTCCAGGTTCATCATCCTAGGATTCAGCTCATTTTTCCAGACCAGAGCACCGAAGTAAGGTGTTGACCGAAGCTTGGCCGAAATCCGGGTTTGACGATGTAATAAGGACATAGCAACAGAGTAATGGTCTGACACATCCACTACAATACCTACCAGGCCGTCCATTCCAATAACGCCCATATGCTTATTCACCCCATCCACTCGCCCTTTATCCAGAGTAATCATATTATCAAGTTGAACAATAGAGTTTTTTATGACCCTTCCGGGAATAAATTCGAACTGTGCATTTAGGCTATCCAAACGGATAGAATCCGTCTCTATATCCTTACCGAGTAAAGACTGAAGGTATTGGCGAAGTACTCTGTTTTCATCAGCTAATTGCTCATTGTCGACTTTTAGGTCCAGGTAATCCAGGGCGCCGGAATATACGTCAAAGATCGTTCCCATGTAGGTACTTGTAGAGTTAAACAGAATCTGTCTTTGCTCCCGGTTATATTGTATGATAAGCCAAAAGCAAAATACCTCCAAGGCTAGGAAAACCAGGAAGTTGCGATTCCGGTAGATGAACTCTATCAAGTTGCGCATAGGCAGAAGATAATGCTTTATACGCTTTTTCTATCAATTAAGAAGGTAAAACGATCAGAATTTTTTAAGGCGATACCTGTTCCTCTCACGACGGCACGCAAGGGGTCCTCTGCAATATGGATAGGGAGCTTGGTCCGCTGAGCGATCCTTTTATCCAGACCTCTTAGCAAAGCTCCACCTCCGGTCAGATACAGTCCAGTCCGATAAATATCGGATGCCAATTCTGGTGGTGTAGCTTCCAGCGCTTTCAGTACAGCATCTTCAATTTTGGAAATGGATTTATCTATGGCGTGAGCTATTTCACGATAATTCACCTTAATCTGTTTCGGGATTCCCGTCATCAGATCCCGGCCGTTTACGGCAAAATCTTCAGGGGCTACATCTTCTTCCAGATGATCCAGGGCAGAACCCACATGGATTTTGAGCTGCTCAGCTGTACGTTCTCCAATAAGGATGTTATGCTGGCGCTTCATGTAACTCATGATATCGCTTGTGAATTCATCTCCTGCAATACGGATGGATTGATCACAAACGATTCCCGACAAGGCGATGACCGCAATTTCGGTGGTTCCTCCTCCTATATCGATGATCATGTTACCTACCGGCTCTTCAACATCAATGCCGATCCCGAGGGCAGCAGCCATGGGCTCATGAATCAGATACGTTTCCTTGCTGTCCACATGGTCCGCAGAATCAAAAACAGCTCTTTTTTCTACTTCCGTAATTCCCGAAGGAATACAAATCACCATTTTCATATGAGAAAATAAGCGCCGAGTGTTGCCCATCATTCCAATGAACCCTTCGATCATACTTTCAGCAGCCTGAAAATCTGCAATTACGCCATCCTTCAGAGGGCGAATGGTTTTTATATCTTCGTGAGTTTTTTCGTGCATGAGCATAGCCTTCCTTCCAACTGCAATAGTTTCGCCGGTTCTTCGGTCAATAGCCACAATAGAAGGTTCATCCACAACGACTTTCCCATCCTGGATAATCAGCGTATTGGCAGTCCCTAAATCAATCGCCAATTCTTGCTTAAAAAAATTAAACAGCTTCATCAAATTTGTTTATGGGATTTATCAATTTCATTCCCGTGTAATAATCCTTTTTGAAAGACCTTGAAAGTTAATAACTTTTGCCGCAAAAGTAACATATTTTTTCCCTAAAAAAGAAGCCGCCAAGTTGTGAAACTATTATTTATCAAACATTTGGTCCCACAACGACTTCCCAGAGGTCTTCCCTTCTTAAATATCTCTGAGCCAGCTCTCTCAATTCCTCTGCACTGATGTTCCTGATCACTTCAGAGAGTTGGTCAATAAAGCTTACGGACAAGCCGTCAAGGTATAAGGTCTTGATCACTTCAGCCATACTAAACACCCCGTCCAGCAAGCTCAACAAATAGCCCATCGTGTAATTCCTGACCATTTCCAATTCCTCCTCACTCACCAGCTCGGTTCGCATACGGTCCAGTTCAATATGTATCTGGCGGAGCGTATCTTCGACAGCCTCATTGCTGACCTCCGTACCGATGTAAAGTCCACCGTCATAAACCATTGGATCAACAAGCGAATAGATATTATAAGTATAGCCATGACGTTCCCGAATATTAGTCATCAGGCGGCTGCCAAAATAACCTCCCAATAGGTTGTTGAGCACATAACCCCCCGCATAATCGGGGTGATGACGATTAAACAGGCGCCGCCCTATCCTGACAGCAGTCTGGAGACTGTCTTTTTGTGAAATATTCAAACGTTGCGGCTGCGCATTTATTTCAGGTACCCAGGGCTCAGCAGTCGGCCCTTCTTTGATTGCATTACTCAGTGTATCGTCGATCCTGCGGATCATATCCTGATCCACCTTCCCACTTAAAAACACCACAGCATTGCCGGAAGTATGCAAGCGACGAAAATGCTGGAACAAATCTTCTTGCTGGAGCAAGGAATAGGTTTCGGCAAAGCTATTGTACCCGTATGGATGCTGCTCTCCAAAGATGAGTTCTGTAATCTTTCGATAGGCCAGCACATCACTTTTGGAGAGATCAATCTGCAAGCGCTGTTGGTTTCGCTGAATAAATGAACGGAGTTCCTTTTCCGGAAAGGAAGGTGCTGATATAACCTCTGCAAGCATCGGCAGCACTTTGTCTAAATGCTTGTTGACAACATACAAGGTAATGGTGGTCACATCGATATTGAAAGGCGTTTTCAGCGAGCAGCCATGATAATCCATTTCCTCCGCAATTACCCGCCCAGTATAATGGGCGGTCCCTTCTCTCAGCAGGGCACTGGTGGCCCTGGCCACCAACTGCTTGTGCTCATACGGTCTCCCGGCCCTGAAAACGATTTCGAGCTTACAAACTTCTTGCCGGCCCATGGATAAAATGTACATAGGAACACCATTACCCAAAAGTATCTTCTGAGGCTCCGGAAGCTTAAGTTGATCAATGCCCTTTATCAGAGGGGCCTGGCTACGGTCTGGCATATCGTGCATTATTTTATGGAATACGCAAAATCCTTTTCCTTGGTTCAGAAGACTTTGTGGAAATTTCCAGATTTTCAGCGTTTTTTTCCAAATTAAGACAAAAAAATTAACGTAGAGTTTACAAACACTGAGTTATCCACATTTTGTGGAATAATAACTGTGGAAAAGTGCTATATAAAATTTAATTTTGGAGCTAATAAGTTAATACAAGCAAGTTGCGATAGAGGCGTGCATTGATTGGTAATATTAGGAAGGGGTATAAACATTATATATTTGCCTTTCAGGCAAATATATAATCAACTCCGGGCGGCGCCCAGAGTATATAAACTCCTACCTCCATGCGCCCCGAAGGGGCAGCTTAATTGGAGAGCCCTTTCAGGGCTGGAAATGGGGATGCTCTTTCATACCCGGAGCGTTGCTCCGGGCAATAAGTAAAAAGCCCTTTCAGGACAACACCAGGCATAAATTGAATGCTGCGCTCCTGTACATAATTATTACCAGTCAATGCACGCCTTCAATGCAACTTGCATTAATTAGAAAAAATTTCTCTATCTATAACGATACCTTGTATGAAATTCAGTGTTTCCTCAGCAGATTTACTCAAACAACTTCAGATCGCAGCGGGCTCTATAGCTCAGAACACCGTTTTGCCTATTCTAGAAGACTTTTTGTTTACCATCAGTAACAACAAATTACAGATTGCCGCTACGGATCTGGAGACCTCCATCACAACAGAATTGGATGTCAAGGCGGACAGCAACGGGGCCATCGCAGTGCCTGCCAAGATCCTCTTAGAAACCTTGAAGGCCCTCCCGCAACAACCCATCACTTTTAATATTGATGAAACGAATTTCGGCATAGAAATCACTTCTTCATATGGAAAATACCGCCTGGCCGGGGAAAGCGGCAAAGATTTCCCAAAAATCCCGGAACCCGATGCAGTAGATACAGTGGGCCTGCCCGGCAAGGTGCTCACACAAGGAATCAACAAAACCCTCTTCGCTACCAGTACAGACGAATTGCGGACCGCGATGACCGGCGTCTACTTCCAGGTAGATTTCGACAAATTAACTATGGTAGCGACCGATGCACACAAATTAGTCAAATACACTTACAGCAATCTGTCAAGCGATGTAGCCACTTCCTTCATCGTCCCGAAAAAGGCCCTGAACCTGCTAAAGGGGGCGGTGCCGGAAGCTGAGGATGTAAAATTGGCCTTTAATAAAGCCAATGCTTTTTTCACCTTCGGGAATACCCACCTGGTTTGCCGGCTGATCGATGCCAAATATCCGGATTACAATGCGGTCATTCCTGTAGATAATCCTAATTTGCTTAGCCTGCCGAGGGTTGACTTTCAAAACTCTCTAAAGCGTATCGCTATTTATGCCAACAAAACGACCAACCAGGTAGTTTTAAATATTAATGACGGCAGCCTGACGGTTTCAGCCCAGGACCTTGACTTCTCCAACGAAGCGACGGAGCAACTGGCCTGCACATACGAAGGAGAGCCGCTGGTTATAGGTTTTAATGCCAAATTTCTCATTGAAATGCTGGGAGTCATCACTTCGGATGAAGTGAAAATGGAGTTGTCTACTCCCACGCGGGCAGGCATACTGCTACCCAACGAAGAACCGGATGAGGAAAGGATCCTGATGTTAGTGATGCCGGTAATGCTGAGCAATTGACCGGCAGGAACTTTTTTATGAAAAATTTATTACTACTACTTTTTTGTTTGTTATTCATTTTACCGGCCTGTCAGAATGATCCTCCGGACAGGGATACCTCCCCTGATACACAAATTGCCGATTATCCCGAGCAGCCGGAAGCCGTCATTCGCTTGTATCAGGCTCACATCGACAGCAATCGCTTCGAACAGGCCAAGTTATTGAGTACGGCTGCCGGAAAGGTGTGGATCGATACCTTGTCCAGAATTATCAACAGCTCGGTCGAAGAACTGGATTCCACCCTTCTTCAAACTCAATTTCTCAGGATCGATTGTCAGATAGAACAGGACACCGCCTTCTGCAACTGTGTCGCCTCTGATCAGGACGGCCCCTACGAAGTGGGCTATACCCTGATCCGGGAAACGGGCCGTTGGAAGGTCGATGCTCCTAAAGAAGATGATCTTTGGATAGACGAACAGCTCATACAGGAAATGATCAAACAACTCATAGAGGAATGAAAAGTGCCGGCCCAAAAATTGGTTTGTTTTTTGGTTCTTTTAACCCCGTTCACGTAGGGCATATGGTCATTGCCAATTACATGGCCACTCAAACAGAATTAGAAGAGGTTTGGCTGGTCATTTCTCCTCATAACCCCCTGAAGCCTAAAAAAAGCCTGGCCAATGACTACGACCGCCTTCACCTGGTTCAATTGGCTATAGGAGATAATCCTCATTTGAAAGCCAGTACCATTGAGTTTGGTTTGCCTCAGCCGTCGTATACAATCGACACTCTTACTTATATGAAAGAAAAGCATCCTGACAAGCAATTTATTTTGATCATGGGCGGTGATAATCTGGCCACCTTCCATAAATGGAAAAATTATGAATTACTTCTAAGAGATTATGAGATCTACGTTTACAACCGCCCTAATTTTGAGTTGGGTGACTATGAGTACTACCCCAATATTCATTTCTTTGAAGCTCCTCTCATGCAAATATCCTCTACTTATATCCGAAAGTGCATCAAAGACGGCAAATCCGTTCAATATATGCTCACCGAACCCGTGTACGAATATCTCCGCACCAGCCATTTATATCGCGGATAAGCGCCTGGTTGATTGACTTGTGCGGGACAAAAGCTTTATCTCCCTAATCCTCTTTTTTCGCTAAAACAATAATACATTTGTAAAGAGGTTATAAAATACAAAACACTTGGTATGCGTCTACTCTTTACCATTATTTTCTCGTGCAGCTTCGGGATGGTTTCCCTCGCTCAAAACAGTCTTTCCATTGGGCAGTGGCGTTCTCATCTCCCCTACAACCTTGGCAGGGTAGTGACACAAAGTCCCGACAAGATCTATTTTGCTACAGAATGGTCGGTCGTAAGTGTGGATAAGGTAGATGAGTCAGTTGAATTCATTTCCAAAATCGATGGATTGAGCAATGTAGGGATTGAGCGAATCCAATATCATACTGGAGGCGAAACGCTTATCATCGTATATACCAATAGCGTGATCGACCTGGTCAAGCCGAATGGGATCTTCACCTTAAATCAAATCCGAAATTTTGATAATCTGGTAGGTGTAAAAACCATTAACGATGTTTTTGTCGAAAGCGACTCCACTGTCTTACTTGGTACGAGCTATGGAATATCCCGACTCAATATCAATCGAAACGAGTTTGCTTTTACAACTTTTACCGGTATTGGAGTTAGAGGAGTGCAACAATTCGAAGGCTCTATTTACCTCGCTACGGAAGAAGGAATCTACCGGGCCAACACCGGCAATATCAACCTGGCAGACTTCAGTCAGTGGGAATACCTGGATCAAAGTAAGGGATTTCCAGCAGATTACTCTTCCGGCCACCTGGCCACTCACCAGGGGAATTTATACGCCGATATAAACGATACCATATTTCTCATCAACGAGCAGCCCATTCAGAAATTTCAGTATGAGGAGGGTTATGAAATTGCCTATTTATCAGGAGATGGAGCCAACTTTCTGATCGGATTAAATTGCGTTAGCAACTGTTCGGGGCCCCGGGTCAAATACATCACCCCTACCGGCCAGGAAGGCTTCATCAATCAGGGTTGTGTAGGCCTTCCCGTAAATGCGATTGAAGATGAACAAGGCCGCATTTGGTTTGGAGATGGATTTAGGGGCTATCGCCGGGTCAATAGCCTTAATGATGAGATCTGTACCGTTATTAATTATAACTCTCCCTATTCTGAAAACAACCGGGAATTCGCCATTTACAACAATCAGGTCTGGATGGCCGCCGGAGGTGTTAACCAAACCTTCAGTAACCGTTTTCTCGATCATGGCTTTGCGTCCTTTATCGACGGTCAATGGAATATATATAATCGCTGGACAAGGGACGAGCTGAAAGGCCCCCTGAAAGACGATCCGATCGACGATATGCTCGACTTCCTTACTATTACCGTTCATCCTGATAACGGAACCGTCTATGCCGGCTCTTATTACGAAGGCCTGATCGAATTTGATGGAGAAACGATGACTCAATATGACGAAAACAACTCTACCCTGGGAAATGCGGTAGGCGACCCTCTACGTACCCGTATTAGTGGTCTGGCCTTTGATGAAGAAAACAATCTATGGGTGAGCAATCATTCGGCTGATCGCCCTTTATCCGTGTTAAAGGCCGACGGCAGTTGGCAAAGCTTTGCCCCTTCTTGTCGACAGGAGGAGATCCACCAAATGGCAGTAGACCGAAACGGGTTTAAATGGATTGTGGTCGGCAACAGCGTTGCCGGAGTCATGCTTTTTGATGAAGGCGAGATGGATAACCCATCTGACGATCGCTGCCGAACGTTCACTGCCAGCAACAGCAACCTGCCTACCAATAATACCAACTGCCTGTCTATTGACCTTGAAGGAGATGTATGGGTAGGTACAACGGAAGGTGTGGTGATCTTCGAGTGTGGGGCCAATGCCTTTGATGCCATTTGCCAGGGCACCCGACGTATTGTTGAGCAAGATGGTTTTGGCGCATACCTATTGGAAACCGAAGAAGTGCAAACCATCGCTGTGGATGGCGCTAACAGAAAATGGGTCGGAACGAAGAATGGAGTTTTTGTCCTCTCCTCTAGCGGAGATGAACAAATTGCCCATTTCACAGAGAGTAACTCTCCTCTTTTTGACAATGATATTATCGATATAGCAATCAATCCTCAAAACGGAGAGGTATTCATTGGCACCAATAAAGGAGTCGTTTCTTATTTAGGTGAAGCCATCGAAGGAGGGCAAGTCAATAAAAGCACCGTAGAGATCTATCCCAATCCCGTCAGGCCGGGCTACCAGGGTACCATTGCCATCCGTGGGCTAGCCAGAGACGCCAACGTCAAGATCACTGACATTCACGGGCGGCTGGTATTTGAAACGACCGCGCTGGGTGGGCAAGCCGTATGGGATGGTTATGATTATAATGGCCGCAGGGCGGATTCGGGCGTCTATCTCGTATTTAGTACCAGCAATGCTCGTTTTACCGGATTTACCGCGAAGCCTAGTGCAGCTGTAGGAAAAATTTTGTTTGTTAAATAAAAGAGGGCGTTTCCTTTTATTTTCATATTTTTTGGAAAAAATAATGCTATGAGGATGCAATGGTTCCTTTTTTACCTTTCCCTTTTTGTTCTCCCTCTAGGAGCCCAGGAAACGGATTCTTCCGCTCTCCGTTTTAAAATGGTCTTTGTTGGGGATGTCATGGGCCATGATTCTCAAATTGCCTCAGCGAAAGTAGTGAAGGATTCTCTGTATGACTACTCTCCTTGTTTTGAATATATTTCACCTATTTTAAAACAAGCGGACCTGGCCATAGCCAACCTGGAGGTAACTCTCCCGGGCAAGCCTCCCTACAAAGGCTATCCCCAATTCAGAAGCCCGGACGACCTGGCACTGGCTTTACGATATGCCGGTTTTAATTTGCTGGTCACAGCCAACAACCACTCTAATGATTCGGGAAAAAACGGGGTCATAAATACGATCAGTACCTTGTATGATTATGGCTTTTACCAAACCGGCACCTTCTATAGCCAGGAAGAAAGGGATGCTTTTTACCCGCTAATTGTATATCGCAACCAATTCAAGCTGGCCTTCCTGAATTATACCTACGGCACCAATGGATTGCCAACCCGCCCTCCTACTATCGTCAACATGATTGATGAAGAACAGATCCGCAAAGATATTATTGAAGCCAAAGCTTTGCGACCTGACTTCATTACGGTCCTGTTGCATTGGGGAAATGAGTACCAACTTAACGAAAACAGCCAGCAAAGCCGGTTGGCCGACTCGATCTTTCAGTGGGGAGCAGATCTCGTTGTAGGGGCACACCCACATGTGGTACAGCCTATAAAAAAAGTGCAGGTGGAACAAAAGAACGGCCAGATCAAGGAAGGACTGGTGGCTTACTCCCTGGGGAATTTCATTTCGGGGCAAAGGCGCAAATACACGGATGGGGGCATTATGTTTGAAGTGGAAATCGAAAAAAAGGACCTGGGCTCCAAAGCTCGAATTGTCCGAAATAATTATATCCCTGTTTGGCGCTATATCCAGCAATCAGGTAAATCTTCCACTTACCAGGTGGTGCCCGTCGCCGCATTTGAAAACGGACAAGAGGAATTGATCGGTATGACGGCTTCGGATATTTCAAAAATGAAATTTTATGGTAAGGAAACCCGAAAACAGCTCGATCGTTTTGATAGTTCGGAAAGAAAAATAACTTTGCAAGAACTAGGGATTTTTCAACAAAAAGCGACTTCTGTTCTTGAAAAAAAATAACATGATCATATCTGCTATTCTTGCCATGTCCAAAAACAGGGTGATCGGAAAAGACAACCAGATACCCTGGCATTTATCTGCCGATCTAAAGTATTTCAAACGTACTACGCTCAATCATCACATCATCATGGGGCGGAAAACCTTTCTTTCCATCGGCAATCCGCTGCCCAAACGCACCAATATTGTTCTTACCCGCGATCCTTTTTTTATTGCCTCAAATGTGCTGGTAGCTTCGTCCATTGAAGAAGCACTGAGCCTGGCCGAAGACAATGGGGAAGAAGAAGTTTTTATCATTGGAGGCGGGGAGATTTACCGTCAAAGCATGCCGTACCTGGATAAGATCTACCTCACGCTCATCGACCTGGAAGTAGAAGGCGATGTTTTCTTTCCGGAATTAGAAGATCAGCAGTGGCAACTAATCTCTGAAGAACCACATGAAGCGGATGAAAAGAATGAGTATAATTATTCCTTTCAGGTTTTTGAACGTCTCGCTCAGCACAAAGAAGATAATTGAATAATAAAGGAGTGGTCAGGGGCCACTCCTTTATTATTCAAGTCCAATACAACATCATAATAACTTGATTAACAATCAATAACAAAATTTGCACGTCTGCTTTTTTGCCTTTATTTTAAAGGAAAAAACCAGATGAAAATACCTGAATCTTTTCTCCACTACGTATGGAGATTGAAACGCTTCGACTTTTCTCAGCTTATTACCACTGAAGGGGAAAAGCTTCATATCCTCGATTGGGGGCAGTATAATACCAATGCCGGGCCAGACTTTTTGAATGCCCGGATTTCGATCGGGTTTACCCTTTGGATCGGCCACATCGAAATACATGTTAAATCAAGTGACTGGTTGAAACATGGCCACCAATACGATAATGTCATTCTTCATGTTGTGCTGGAAGAAGATGAATGGATCTACAACAGCAGCGGTTGCCGGCTTCCCTGTCTGGAGTTAAAAAAACGGATTCCCCGAAAGTTGTTGTCTTCTTACCAAAAATTGATCCATAATGAATTTTGGATTCCCTGTCAGCATCATTTTCCCAAGGTGAATCCTATTACAAAAGACCTATGGCTGGAAAGATTGCTGGTAGACCGTTTGGAGGACAGACTGGCTATTCAGAAAGAAAGGCTGACCGCCAACACGCATGATTGGGAGGAAACGTTTTACCAGTTTTTGGCCAGAGGCCTTGGCATGAAAGTCAACGCTGAGGCGATGGACGAGCTTAGCCAGCGGGTGCCCTTAGCCATTATCCGCAAACATAAGCACAGCTTGTTCCAATTAGAAGCTTTGTTTTTTGGTCAGTCGGGCTTGCTACGGGAAAAAAAGGAGGAGGCCTACCCGCAAAAGCTGATGCAGGAGTTTCGGTTTTTATCCCAAAAATTTCGCCTTCACCCCATGACCGGTGCCCAATGGAATTTTCTTCGTCTCCGCCCCGCCAATTTCCCAACCATTCGGATCGCCCAGCTGGCAACACTCCATTATCAGACGGATAATCTGTTTCAGAAAACACTGGTGGCAGAAAGCCTGCCAGAATTAAACAATATGCTGGATCTAAAGCTTTCTAATTACTGGTATGACCATTATCACTTTAACAATATCTCCAAAGGCCGTTTCAAAAGATTAGGTACAAGCAGTAAACAGTCTCTGATTATTAATACGGTAGTTCCATTTCTATTTTTATATGCCCAGGAAAGACAAAATGAGGAAGTCAAGCACAAAACGATGCGGTGGCTGGAGCAACTCCCTCCCGAACGAAATAACATTATCCGGCAATGGCAAAAGTTAGGTGTTGATCCCGCCTCTGCTTTCCAAACCCAGGCTTTGTTACAGTTAAAATCAAAATACTGTGATCGAAAGAGGTGTACAGAATGCAGTATCGGGCATAGTATACTAAGTAAACTTTGAACCGGTATAGCTAATTGTTAACAGGCAATTATCAATGTTTGGAACTAGAGCGGAGGTTCGTTTCATTCAATTTCAAAAGCAAGCACTTGATACGTTTGCTTTAAACGTTCAAGCACTCCGCTATCCCACTTTGCCATTCCGAGCAAAAAGCCACCGCCGCCTGCTCCGCAAAGTTTGAGCGCATAATCTCTGCTTTCGAGGCCTTCTTCCCAAACAGGATGGAATGCAGAGGGTATCATTTCCTTAAAGTGTTCGTGTTGGAAAGCGCTGATCTGTAAAAAATTTTCATACAAGGGCTCCAGATCATTGCTCAACAGGTGCTGAATGGCCTGATCGGTTTGCACGGCGAGTTGTTGGTTGATCGCATCCAAATAAGCAGGCTGTTCACATTTTTTGAGAAAAAGGTTGACGAAAGGAGCCGTTTGCCGGCTGATGCCCGTGTCCAACAAAAAGAAAGAAAAAGTCTTTGCTGAAGCCGGCACTTTATTTTGAAAACTTACAGTTTGAATGCTTTTATCTTGAGCGATCAACACCGGCTGGTTGAGGAGAATGATCAGGGGGTCGACCCCGGAACTAGAACCGTGAAAATAGCTTTCGATTTGGGCTAATTCCTTTTTAAGGTGTAATAAATCCGGAGTAGTCTGACTTACATACTTTTCATGGATGGCAGCACACAAAGCTCCGGAACTGCCCAAGCCATAGCCGTTGGGTATGTCGGATTCAAAGTAAAGCCCAGCGTCCAAGTCTTGTGCAAACCGATCAAGCTGAAGCGGAGACAACAGCTGTTCTTTTTCCTGAAGGCCCTTGAGATAAGCCAGCAGTTGCGGTAGTTTTTGTTGCTTTTGCCCCCGCTGGTTCTCGGTCTGACAAAAAGCCCAGTATCCCTTAAAAAGGGGAAAAGGAATGGCCAGCGCCTGAGAACCTTTCAAAACGGTATGTTCTCCAAGCAGCAGTAGTTTGGCAGAGAAGTATTTATTTTCCGGTTGAGTCATGAGCTCTAAAAAAAAAATTGGCGCCGAAAAGCCCGCAGGACCGTTTCGACGCCAATAATCTTTATGAAAACAAGGATGGAGAATACGTAATTCGCAATGCGATTACTTCTCGTCCTGATCTTCGTTCAACTGTTCTTTAATCTGAGAGAAGACATCTAGATCACCTAAGGTAGATCTTTCAGTATTGGCGTTGGTTTTCTTCACCGCGTCTCTCGTCTGCTGGCGAGCCTGGTCCTTCTCTTTCTTCACTTGCTCATCTGCTTTACGCTTGATGTCATCCAGGTAACGCAGGTGAGAGACCAGGATACGCTTATCGTCGCGATTGAATTCGATCACTTTAACGGTGAGCGCTTCATCCACATCGGCCAGTTTGCCGTCTTCTTTCTTAATGTGCTTGATCGGAGCAAAGGCTTCCAGGCCGTAAGGCAATTGTACAATCGCTCCTCTGTCGTCTCTTCTCAGGATGGTTGCTTCATGGTAAGATCCTTCAGGGAATACAGATTCGAAGGTATCCCATGGGTTTTCTTCCAATTGCTTATGTCCTAAGGAAAGTTTGCGGTTATCTTTGTCGATCTCAAGGATCATAACATCGATCGTTTCTCCGACTTTGGTGAACTCTGAAGGATGAGAGAATCGCTTGGTCCAGGAAAGATCAGAAATGTGCACCATTCCTCCAATGCCTTCTTCCAACTCAACAAATACACCGTATGGCGTCAGGTTTTTGACTTCTCCGGAGTGCTTGCTGCCTACCGGGAAGTTGTTTTCGATCTCGCTCCATGGATCTTTTTGCAACTGTTTCAAGCTAAGCGACATCTTGCGGTCTTCACGATCAATAGTAACCACTTTGGCTTCGTATTCCTGTCCTTCTTTGAAGAACTCTCTGGCATTGATCGGCTGATTGCTCCAGGTAACTTCAGAAACGTGGATCAAACCTTCAACACCTGGACGGATCTCGAGGAACGCACCATAGTCTTCAATGTTGACAATCTTACCTTTCACCACAGAACCTTCTTTGATCTCTTCATCCAGGATTTCCCATGGATGCGGCTGCAGTTGTTTCAGACCCAGCGAAATACGTTTTTTGTTTTCGTCGAAGTCCAGTACTACAACATTGATCTTCTGGTTCAGCTGCAATACTTCGCTTGGGTGGTTAATACGACCCCAGGAAATATCCGTGATGTACAACAAACCATCTACACCACCAAGGTCGAGGAAGGCACCGAAGTCGGTAATGTTTTTCACCAATCCTTCCAGTACCTGACCTCTTTCGAGGCTGGCAATGATGGCTTCTCTTTGCTCAGCAAGATCGCTTTCGATCAGTGCTTTGTGAGATACAACGGCGTTTTTGATGGCTTCGTTTACTTTAACCACTTTGAACTCCATTGTTTTTCCTACATATGAATCGTAATCGATGATAGGCTTGATGTCGATCTGAGAACCGGGAAGGAAAGTTTCCAGTCCGCCGGCGTCTACGATCAGACCGCCCTTAGTCTTGCTAATAACGGTACCTTTAATAACAGAACCGTTGGTGTACGAATCAACGATGTTTTCCCATGCGCGCAGCAACTTAGCTTTTCTTCTGGATAAAACCAGCTGGCCACGAGCATCTTCCTGCTGCTCTACATACACTTCTACGGTATCACCAACAGTCAGGTCAGGGGTGTCTCTGAATTCAGAAAGCGGCACCAGACCATCTGACTTATAGTTGATATCCAATACGACATCACCATCCTGGATGGAAGTCACATAACCTTTAACGATTTCGTTTTCCAGTACGGAGGTGAGGGTAGCATCATATTGCTGAGCGTAATCATCGTATTCTTCCTCTGTGTAGGAATGTACGTTCTTGTTAGAAACGGACCAGTCGAAATCATCGTGAGCAGTTTCGGCCATTACAGCCTCTTCTTCGACTTCTTCTTCCTCTTCATCGTCTTCGCTGTCATCATCATCATCTTCTTCTGCTTCGTCCGTCTCGTCTTCTTCTGTATCTTCTGCTTCGGCAACTATTTCTTCTTGCTCCTCTGTAGTCTCTTCTTCAACTTCGGTAGTTTCTTGTTCTTGCTCCACTTCAGAAGAGGTTATCTCTTCTTGTTCTTGTGGATCTTTGTTTTCTTCTTGTTCCAAGTTTTTTTCTTCTTCTAGCATTGAAAGAATGCTTTTTGTGCCCTCCCTAAAGAGAGAACGGGTTATCAAATAATTTTAGCGGGGCAAAGGTAAGACTTTTAATTTGGAAAAAAAACATTATTCTTTAAAATAAGTATAGCCGGAAGTCATTGAAAAACAGGAAAATGAGAAAATTACCAGTCTCCTGTTAAGTAAAAAAGTTAAAATTTGTATTTTGGAGCGAGTACGCAGGGTCGAGTTTTTTTAGGGAGCTGGTTTTGCCCGCTCGGGCAAAACCAGCTCTTTAAAGGAAGATTATTTGGCCTGGAAGCATTAACTGAAATAAAAAAATATCAAATGAGTGAGGAAAGACCATGGTTAAAAATGTATCCTCCGGGAGTATCGGCGAATATTAATCCAGACACATATCCTAATCTTTTATCGCTTTTCGATGAGACTTTTAAAAAGTATCGCAGCAAAAAAGCGTTCACCTGTATGGGCAAAACCCTGACTTTTGCTCAGATAGATAAGATGTCCAATAATTTTGCCGCCTATCTTCAATCCAGAGGCCTGGAGCCCAATGACAAGATAGCCATTATGATGCCCAATCTGTTACAATACCCGATCGCTTTGTTCGGAGCACTGAGGGCCGGCCTGATCATTGTCAATACCAATCCTTTGTACACTCCCAGGGAGATGCTGCATCAGTTCAAAGACTCTGAGGTTAAAGCCATCGTTATTGCGGAGAACTTTGCAGCCAACTTGGAAAAGATCCTGGATGAAACCAATATCAAAACCATCATTACGACCTCCATTGGAGAATTGCTCGGTTTTCCCAAAAGATACGTCGTTAATTTCGTTGTGCGGCGCCTCAAAAAAATGGTTCCTAAATACGATTTGCCGAACACCGTGAACTTCCTCAACGCACTAAAACAGGGCCGTCAGTTTAACCTCAAACCCCATGAAAGTAAACCGGAGGATGTCATCATCCATCAATACACGGGAGGCACTACGGGGGTATCTAAAGGAGCAATGTTGACGAATCGTAATTTAGTGGCAAATATGTTGCAGATCAGAGCCTGGATGTTTCCTTTCCTGGAAGAAGCCGAGGAAGTTGCCCTTTGTCCACTACCGATGTACCATATTTTTGCCTTTACCGTAAATTGCCTGGCCTTTATGAGTTTTGGCACCCTGAACGTGTTGGTCACTAACGCCCGGGACATCGACTCGGTCGTAAAAGCGATGAATAGTAACAAGGTATCGGTTATTACTGGTGTCAATACACTATTCAATGCCCTGTTGAACAATCAGGATTTTCAGCAATCTGACTTTTCAAAACTAAAGGCAACTGTAGGCGGAGGTATGGCCGTCCAGCGGCCAGTCGCAGAAAAATGGGAGTCACTGACCGGTACCCCACTTACTGAAGGCTACGGCATGACAGAAGCCTCTCCGGTGGTAACCGTCAACCCTATTGATGGGACCGGCCGCATTGGTACAATTGGATTGCCGATCCCCTCCACTGATATTCGGGTGGTGGATGAGCAGAGTAATGTTCTTCCCGCAGGAGGTGTAGGTGAGATCCAGGTTAAAGGACCTCAAGTCATGAAGGGGTATTACAACAAACCCAGCGAAACACAGAAAACAATTATTGACGGAGGCTGGTTGTGCACGGGGGATATCGGCCGTATGCACGAAGATGGCTTTTTCGAGATCGTCGACCGAAAGAAGGATATGATATTGGTATCAGGCTTCAATGTTTTTCCAAATGAGATCGAAGAAGTCATTGCAGGGCACCCAAAAGTAATGGAAGTAGCTGCTATCGGTGTTGCGGACAAAAAGTCGGGAGAAGTAGTTAAAGTATTTATTGTTAAAAAAGATGCTTCTCTGACTAAAAATGAAGTGCTTCAGTATTGTAAAGAGAACCTAACAGGATATAAAGTTCCAAAGCAAGTCGAATTCAGAGAGGAATTGCCCAAAACCAATGTGGGCAAGATCCTGAGGAGAGCCTTACGGGAAGAAGAGCCTGCATAATTAAACATGAATCATCCCGAATTTTCGAAAGGTCCCAATAAACTGATGCTATCCCGATTTTCAATCGGGATAGCATCTGTTTTTGGTCATCAGCTAAAAAATTCGGGATGTCTCATGTTTAATTATGCAGGCAATCAATGATAGTCTTCAACAACACAAAAAGAGGCTCTCGCCCTTCTTTGGTAACCGGAGTATCCTGATCGTCGATCAAAGAATCTTCTACGAAAGCTAGCAGATCTTCCTGTGGATACTGATCGAAAAAAACGTCCATTCTTTCCTTGAATCGGCGAGCCGTTACATTTTGGAGTTTCTCCCAGTTCGCTTCCTCGGCCTCCATAAAAACCTTTTCACTTATTGATGGTAAGTCCGGCCGAACTTTCCGGGCCGTTCTGAAAATAACCAGGGCCAAAAACAAGGCATACTCTTTTTCTGCTTTCGTGAAGGCCTCGAAGTCTTCCGAAAAGAAATATTCAAAAATAACCGCTTGTTCCTGCTGGAAGGCCTCGAGGTTTTTTAATCGCAAATCTTCCGAGCCGCCAAGGTCAGTGGCCGCCGCATCGATCATATCTTCTGTAACAAATGTCATTCTATTATTTTTATCACTACAATATTATTGCGCCAGGGGTACTTGTAAGCTACAATCTCTTTTTTCCCATATCCTTTCCTGATCAGGCGTTCCGGTGAAACACCCCGGTCCGCAATGAAATTAAACAGCATATCGGCTCTTCGGGTACATAGCTCCTGTGCACTTGAATGTAACATACTGCCGTAGGAATATACTCCGATTTCTACAACAAGCTCCGGATGTTGTTGAAGAAATTGTACGAGTCGGCTAACTTCAGGTTCTGATTCCGGAGAGATCCTGGGAAGATTAGGTTCGAAAACTATGCCGGGAAAAGCAATTGAACGGCCTTCTTGTAAGGGAAAAGCCTCAAAGTCATGCTCCTGAACGAGCGGGCCCGAAGCATGATTATAGGAGTCCGGCTCAAGCTTAGCTCCCTCTCCTTCTTTTACAGCCGGCAATTTTTTCTCAATGGCTATCTGCATGCTGATAGATGCCTGAATATCCTGATCAAGCAAGAATTCCTGACGCTGCTGTGCGCTTAATAAAATCATCTCATCTAACAGTTTCCCTACATGAGCTTTCAGTAAGCTAGGTAAATATTCATAAAAAGTAGCTTGTAATAAAGTAACGACTTCTTCCTGGATGTCTCTTTGCCAGGGATATGGAAGAGCTAAAACGTGCTGAGGGAGTTCTTCCCCCAAGTGATCTGCTGTAATTTTCTTTATTTCTTCCGAAAGTCCATATTTAGATAAGTGATCACTCACTCTGGAATCTAATTGATTGTTCATACCCGCAAGCCTGTTCTCCAGATATTGTTCTTCCAGCAGATTCCAATTGCCAAGGAGGGCATCCGACAACCATTCCTGATAGAGATCCTGAAGCAATCGGTCAAAAGGGATAACAGAAAACCCTTTCTCCGTCAGAACAGGAGCTTCGACCTGGCCTTCCTTATTTTGGACTCTGCTACTCAATTGCCGGCGAAGTCGTTCTTTTTGCTTCCTGAAATGGTCGTCCTTTTTAACTACTTCATACGTTGGCTGCTTCTTATCAGTCAATTGGCGGGAGGTGGTATCAACAACAGCAGGGCCCTTATCGCTGAGTTGCTGATACTTTGCCTTAAGGAGATTGAGCTGTTCTTGCTGGGAAGCTCGCCATTCAGTTTGATTCAGGGAATGCATAAGCTGGAGCTTCAGCTCATCCAGTTGCTGGCGGAAATTAGCCTTTCTTTCCTGAATATTAGTAAGAAGCTGAACTCTGCTGTTTTTCAGTTGCTGAATATGCGTCTCTCGTTCCTGGTAATCTTTATTTTGCTGAAGAGTGTACCAGTGTACGGCAGTAGGCTTGTCAAAGAAATCTTTTTGGAAAAAAGGGAGACTCTCTGCAAAGGTGCCCCTGGGCCTTGGTTGGTAGAACAAATAAGCTCCTTTAGGAGGTAAAATAGCGATGTACTTATCCCCAGCCCGCTGAATAACCGGAGGTGCTACCCGGGGCACAGACTGAACCTTTAAAGGAGCGTTCCAGTTGGTACCTGCCTGCAAAACCTTTCCATGCACAATGTGACGAGTATTGGGTCGCAGCTCATTATCCAGTATGTAAGAAAAAATATCTTCAGCGCCTTCTTTGGTTTTTCTGCTGAAAAAAAACTCATCGCCGATAACCGACATGGCAGGATGTTGTTCATCTGCCGAAGTATTAACAGCCGGCCCCAGGTTAATTGGAGTCGACCACTGCAGCCATGAATCATCCTGGCGCCTGCTAAGGTACAAATCATACCCACCCATGCCATCCCGGCCATTGCTGGCGAAGTAAAGACTTTCATTGTCTGCCGCCAAAAATACGGAGCACTCGTTCTCATCGGAGTTAATACCGGGGCCGAGATTGAACGGAAACCCCCACTGGCCATTCGTGCTTTTTATGCTGACATAGATGTCCAATCGGCCACAGCCATCCGGAGTTTCTGCCAAAAAAAGAAAAACCTGCTGATCAAAGCTCATCTGGCAGCTTTTTATCTGGCTTATGGGAAAGCTACCATCCCGGAGCCAGGATATCTCCAGAGGGACAGGCATTTTCCACATTCGACCCTGAGCCGAAGCATATTGGTAATCGAAGCCTTGGTTAGCTCTTTCTCTGGCAATTAACAACTGATTTTGTAAAGGAGACAGAGACATAGGTACGCTGTGCCCCTCGTCATTCAATGGCCGGCCTACGTTCACTGGAGGGCTCCAGGAGAAATCAGGCTCCCGACGGGAATACCAAATATCTGTACGATTGGATAAACCTAAATTGTCGGGGGCCTTATCTTTTGCAAAATACATGAGCTGCCCGTCCCAGGATAAAACAGGCGCATATTCGGGAAAAGGCGAATTAAAAGACAGGCGAACCGCCTGAGAAGTTTGCTCATTCGAATTCGTAATTTGGCCAAAGACAGAAGGCCCAAGCAGCAATATTAGGCAAACAATTGTGAAAAATCTCATGTATCCCCCGTGTAGTTTTCTCTTGCAAAAATAGGCCTTTAAACTTCAAATGTGACTTCAATTTCCTCCGAAGTAGGATGTGCCTGACAACTAAGGATGTATCCCTCAGCTATTTCGTCATCATCCAGGGCGTAACAAGCCTCCATCTTGACGCTGCCTTTCAGCACCTTGGCCATACAGGTTGAACAGGCCCCTGCCGTACAGGAATAGGGAGCGTCATACTTCAAATCCAGTAATGTATCCAGTATGGTTTTATTGGGCGGCACGCTCAGCGTATGCGTCTCCCCGTCGAGATGTACGGTTAATTGAGCCCCTTCCACACCTTTTACAGTAGATTTGGCTTTGTCAGAAGCATTTACAAATCGTTCTGCATGAATGTGGTCCTTATCAACCTGAAGTTCATCCAAAGCTTTTTCAACGGCATCAATCATAGACCCCGGGCCGCAAATAAAGTATTCGGCCTGTTGGAAAGGATTCTTGTTTTTTTCAATAAAACTTTCAACCGCCTTTTTATTGATTCGCCCTACCGGCCCCGTCCAGGAAATCTTTCCTTTTGAAAACATACCCGACAGGCCTTTTGATTTTTCCCGCAAGGGCTGGGAAAGGGTAAATTCCACCTTTAATTGCCCTTCGTATTTCTTCTCTAACTGCTGCAGGCTTTCTTTGAAAATAATTGAATTTTCATTCCGGTTTCCATACAACAAGAAGATCTTGCTTAAGGGTTCTTTTTCCAAAATGGTTTTCAGGATAGACATCAATGGGGTAATCCCACTTCCGGCACCAAACAAATAGTACGCTTTTTTATTGGCTTCATCCAGCGGCGTAAAAAAGCGCCCGTCCGGAGTCATCACGTCTATTTCGCTCCCTTCCTTCAATTGATCATTGATAAAAGGCGACATTTTTCCACCTTTTACTTTTTTGACCGTAACAGAGATATCCGCATCCATAGGGCTGCTGCACATGGAATAAGCCCGTCGGACCTCCGAACCGCTCATTTGCATTTTTAAAGTCAGGTACTGTCCCTGTGTATACGCAAAATCTTCTTTAAGATGGTCAGGGATGTCAAAGGTTACGGTTACAGCATCCGGAGTTTCTCTTGTAATCTTTTTCACTTTGAGTGAATGAAAATCTTTACTCATGTTGTGTTGTATTTGTATTCAGCCAGGTGTCGAGTCCTGTATGCGATTCGTTGCTCATTAGCCGGGTTGTTGCACCAAAACTCTTATGATCAAAACGACACCAAAAATAATGAGGGCAATGCCCGTTACTTTTCTAACCCATATCAAATGAATGGGTTTAAGGATTTTTCTAATTTTTTTAGCCATTAATATTTTCAGCAGGTCTGTCAAAATGACGACGCCAATGATCCCTGCAAAGAACCAGGTGGCATCATGGGTATCCAAATTCTGTTTAATAACAAAAGTGGTCATGATCCCAAACCAGAAAAAGACAGCGAATGGATTGAACCCATTGATCAGAAATCCCTTCAACCAAAGAGAAAAATAAGAAGACCTACGTTGGGTTTCTTTGGAGGATAAATAAAGGTTTGTGGGTTGAATCAATAAGGTGCCCAGGCCGAAAGCGACCAAAATAACACCACCTATACTTCCAAAAACGACCGAGAAGTTTTCCCACTCTATTAATTTTCTAATCTGAGAGACCCCCCAATAGATCGCCAGCATATACAAAAGGTCTCCCATCCAAATACCTAAGCCTACCGTTGCGCCGGCCCTGAAGCCTTGCTCCACACCAGTTTGTATGAGCGTAAAGAAGATAGGCCCCAATAAAAAACACAGGATAAATCCTACTTTGATTCCCTCAATTAAAAAGTTCATTTGAATTAATCTCTTGTGTCGATAATTTGTCGCGAACAAATGCTTCCCATCTGGCAAAGCGTTCTGCTTTCATTACTCTAGGGAATTTATTTTGCCCGCCTAGTTTTCCATGTAATTTCTGATACAGATAAAAAATGGCTGTCGGTATCAATTCAATTTGTATTTCTTGCAGTACAGAGCTACGTTCAGTTTTGTAATCGGCATTGACTTCCTGGAGTTTTTTATCCAAGATAGTCCTTAGCTTTTCAACATCAACCGGACGGTCGCAGCCTATATACCACTTATGGGTAAAAAATTTGCCGGACTCAATCGCCGATACCGTAAACTCGCGAACGCCTATACCCAATTGCTCTTCGACGGCCTGGATTCCCTGATTCATATTATCGATGGAGAGGTGCTCCCCACATATGCTGAGGAAGTGCTTGGTTCGGCCGGTAATAATGATCTCTGAGCGGGCCTTGTCTGTGAACCGAACCGTGTCTCCAATCATATATCGCCAGGCACCGGCACAAGAGCTCAAAATAAGTGCATAATCTACCCCCTCTTCCACCAGATCGATCGACAAACTGGCGGGGTTTTCCCTGATCTGGCCCTCCGCATCAAAGTTTTCTTCATTAAAAGGAACAAACTCGTAAAAAATACCATTGCCTAACAATAATTTCATGGCCCTGGTTTCCGGGCGGTTTTGAAAAGCAATGAAACCTTCAGATGCCAGGTAGGAATCCATATAGATCAATGGCTTAGCAGTTAACTTCTCAAAGCCTTTTTTATAAGGTTCAAAGTGAATGCCGCCATGAACGAACACTTTAAGATTCGGCCAAATGTCATGAATCGTATCCACCTTATGATACTCAATAATCCGTTCGATCATCAATTGAAGCCAGGAAGGAATACCGACAATAAAACCAATGTCCCACTCAGGGGCCTTTTTTACGATCTCGTCAATGCGGGCATTCCAATCGTCGATGCGAGATATTTTTGTACCAGGCTTATAATAAGGTCTCAACCAAAAAGGAGGCTTACTTGCATTGATACCGCTCAGGTCTCCCATATAATATCCTCCCTGATGCTGAAGCGCAGAGGTACCTCCTAACATCAGCATGGGCTTGGTGAACAATTCAGGGTCGAGATCAAAATTGGTGAGGGCAAAAAACATCCGCAGCCCGGCCCGACGCATGGACTTAAGCATATCTTCCGTAATAGGTAAATGCTTGCTGGGAGCACCGGAAGTGCCGGAACTGAGAGCAAAGTATTTTACTTTTCCTTTCCAGCTGACGTTTTCGACATTATTGAGCGACATATGCCACCAGCGGTCGTGCATCTCATCGTAGGTGTGGATCGGCACTTTTTCCTGAAAATCCCGAATGATATTGTCTGATTTTAAGATGGACTTGAAATCATAATATTGTCCGAAGGCAGTCGGATGGGCCTTTTTCAGTAAGTTTTTTAAGGTCCTCCGTTGATGCTGTATGGGAGGAATATGCCGGACGGTCCTGTCTATTCTGGCGCCCAGCCGGAGCCCTCTTTTGATGATATTGCCGAATATTGGCATAGCCTGGTTTTTCTGGTTATTGTTTCAGTCCGCAAAGATACTAAATAATTCAAGTTGCAATGAAGCTCAACATTGAATCAGTTGTTTGCGCGGGCTTGTGTAAAAGTCCGCTGGTCCTTTCACACAAGCCCGCGCAATAACTAATTCAACTATAAATAGTAGCCACTAGCCTTCTCTGGCCGCCTCTGTTCCTGAACTCGCATAGGTAAATGCCTTGCCAGGTTCCTAGATTCAATTCGTGATTAGTAATAGGGATGGTGACAGAAGCGCCCATCATAGCTGCTTTTATATGTGCAGGCATGTCGTCGGGCCCTTCTAATGTATGTTGTAAAAACGGAAGGTTTTCGGGTACAATATGGTTAAAAATAGATTCAAAGTCAATGCGCACATCCGGGTCCGCATTCTCATTGATCGTCAGAGCCGCTGAAGTGTGCTGAATAAACAAATGCAGCAGGCCCTGCTTCGGCAAGGCCGGTAGCTGACGCATCACCTGATCGGTAATAATATGATATCCTCTGCTGTATGCCGGCAAACTAAAAGAAACTTGATTAATCATTTTTGTCCGAATTTGGCACAAAGGTAGAAATAGTTGGCGGGGCTTGTGCAAAAACTCGTTCCTCGTTTTTACCCGCCCCAGAAAATTTTATTTAGGAGGTCGTTTTAAAAAAAACAAAGTTTTTTTTAAAACGACCTCCTACCCGCCGGCCGGCCGGCAGGAAAGAATATTATTGGTTGTGTGAAAAGGCCGAAGGTCTTTTGAGATAGCCTCTTGTTACTCATTGATAAAAATCAAGTCTTCAACTGACCCATGTCATTTGAACTCTCCGTAATTGTCCGATAAATTTTTAAAAAACGGGGGCTTATGAAAAAAGAGAAAGAGCAGAAAAAATGGATCAATCTGGATACCAGCCAATCTATTTGGGGTCGATTTTTTACAGTCGCCCCTTTGGTGGTGATCGGTACCAAGGAAGGAGATGAATATGACCTGGCTCCTAAGCATATGGTTACGCCACTGGGGCACGACAACTACTTCGGCTTTGTTTGTACCCCGGGCCATGCCACCTATCACAATGCAAAAAGAGAAAAAGCATTCACGGTAAGTTTTGTTACGCCCAAGCAGGTGGTACTGGCCAGCCTGACAGCTACTCCAAGATGCGACGAGCAAAAGGAGGTGCCGGTGGTCAAACACATCCCTACGCAATTGGGAAGGACGGTAGATGCCCTTCTCGTGAAGGACGCTTATCTGTGCCTGGAATGCGAACTGGACCGGATCATCGATGGCTTTGGTGATTTCAGCCTGATTGCAGGAAAAATTATTACAGCCTATGTCAGAAAAGAAGCGCTGCGCATATCAGAGGTGGATGACGCACAAGTGATTGAGGATATGCCGCTGTTAGCTTACCTGGCTTACGGCCGCTTTGCAGAAATAAAGGAATCTGCGGCTTTCCCCTTCCCAAAAGATTTCGAGCAGAAAGTACTGACAAAATAGGTTAACGGAGCGTGAATATAGAAGGATATGAAAAGCGCTAAAGTAAATAGAATCTCAAAGTATATTCAATCTCAGCAGACAGCCATGCTGGAGGTGCTGGAGCGATTAGTGCTGACCGAAACCCCCACCGTAGTCCCGGAATCCCAGCAAGAGATCCTTGAATACCTCTCAGAACAGTTGGAAGCCCTGGACATGCATGTATTTCAAATGCCGGGAAAAGTGAGCGGTGGGTACCTGATAGCAAAACCCAAAGATAGGATTAAGCATCATCCCATTCAGCTCCTGGTAGGTCATTGCGACACCGTCTGGCCGCTGAACACCCTGGACACTATGCCCTGGAAAGGAGAAAACGGCAAAATAAAAGGCCCCGGTATTTATGACATGAAAGCCGGCCTAACTCAAATTCTTTTCGCACTCCGAACAATCCAGGCTTTACAACTAAAACTCCCTTACACCCCGGTGGTTCTGGTCAATTCGGATGAAGAAAAGGGAAGCTGGGACTCTACCTCCGCCATTCGCCGCCTGGCCAGGATCGCAAAACGAGCCTATATACTAGAACCCCCTCTGGGTCTGGACGGCAAGCTCAAAACAGCCAGAAAAGGACTTGGCCGTTTTATTATTACCGTCAAGGGAAGACCCGCTCATGCAGGCCTCGACCCCGGCAAAGGAGCCAGTGCCATCCTGGAGCTTTCTCACCAGATCCAGCAGCTGTTCGCCCTGAACGATCAGGAAAGAGGCATCACCGTTAATGTAGGTATGATAGAGGGAGGCACCTCGGCTAATGTAGTCGCCCCTACCAGCCGGGCTGTCGTAGACGTACGGGTACTGACTCAACTCGACGGAGAAAAAATAAGTGAAAAAATTCACGCATTAAAAGCCCAAACACCTGACACCAAACTCATCATTGAGGGCGGAATTGGAAGGCCTCCTATGGAAAAAACCGAACGCAATCGACGTTTGTGGCTAGCAGCCAAACAAGCTGGGGAGGATATGGGGCTTTTGTTGGAAGAAGCTACCGCCGGCGGTGGCTCCGACGGCAATACCACCAGTCAGTTTACAGCCACCCTGGATGGCTTGGGTACGACCGGAGACGGGGCTCATGCGCACCACGAATTTATTTTTTCCGAAAAACTAATCGAACGGACCAGCTTACTGACACTATTATTATTAATGAAATGAAGAAAATAGATCGGCTATGAGAATTTCGGAAAATGCATATAAATTCATTTTTACCTCACTAACCCGTATCACTGACTTTGAAAAAGAATTCACTATCGAATCAATCCAGAGAGATCTTTGGCTAAATGGAGATTATGTGGTGGGAGAAGTAATGGATATAGCAGGTAGCTCCTGCAAGGCAGAACTACCCAATGGCCGGATGATGGAGTTGATGAAAGGGGATGTAGTAGTTGGCGCTCTGGGAGTAAGGCATGCTACTTTGGAAGCCACCGGCTCCTGGGAGGAAGTGAAAGCAGACGGAAAAATGCACCTGCTCACAGGTGCCGGCTTATTAGGGAAAATGACTTCTCGCTCGATTTTTGTTACACCTTTGATCGAGCTTCAGTATAAGGGGCATATCATGGTCGATGGCCTGAAAAAAAACATGGCAGATTATGTAATGGAAATACCGGATCACTCCTTTAATATTCCCATTATTCTGTTAGTGGGTACCTCCATGTCATCCGGCAAAACAACTTCCGCCAGGATCATTGCCCGGCAACTGAAGCAAATGGGCCTCAAAGTAGCCGGCGCCAAACTAACCGGCGCCGGAAGATACCGGGATATTCTTTCTATGAAGGACGCCGGAGCCGATTATGTAGTGGACTTCGTGGATGTAGGCCTGCCTTCCTCGATTTGCCCAAAGGCCGAATACAAAAAAGCTGTCAAAAACATGCTCAGCCTGTTAGCACAAAGCAAGGCCGATGTGGCCGTGGTGGAAATCGGAGCGTCCCCGCTCGAACCTTACAACGGCGCACTAGCCATCAAAGCCATCAAGAAGCAGGTCAAATGCACCGTTCTTTGCGCTTCTGATCCCTATGCCGTATTAGGAGTCATGAAGAGTTTTCACCTCAAGCCAACCATTGTAAGCGGGCCGGCAGCTAACACCTTCGGCGGGGTGGAACTAATCAAAAATCTTTGTGGTATCGACGCGCTTAACCTGATAGAACAACAAAACCTTCCCGCCCTGAAAATAATTTTAAGGGAAAAATTAGGCCTTACTGCTTTTTCAAATAATTAAGCGTGAATTCGATTAGCTCCCTGCCTCTTTTATCGGTTTGAATATCCGGTGGTATACCCGTTTTGTTGTAGCCGTCTTCCGGTATTCGGTCATGATAGGTGTACATCGGATAACCCAGATATATACCCGATTCTTCGCAGCTTATCCGGACCATATTAATGTTGTTATAATCGACTACCCCCGCAGTATTTTGACCGACGGTGACTACCTGAGCGCTTGCTTTTTTGGAATGAAGAATGAATGTTTCGGCGGCACTTTTATTATCCTCATTGCTCAGAATGACTACTTTTTCTAATTTGGATGGAATGGGTTTAAGGGTTGTGGAGGAAAACCGGGGCCCTTTTACTACTTGACCGGGAGCCTTTTTCATATCCTCTAATACCGGGAAATAGGGGTTATCCTTTGTATCTCGAGCAAATTTTTCAAAGTAGTCCATATTATCTTTTGAGGATAATGCCTTACCTATTTTACTCTCAATGGGACGGTTCGCATACAATCTAATCAAGTCAAAGTAAATACCATTGCCGCCACTGTTGCCACGGATATCTACGATCAGATACCGTGCTGAAGTCAGAAGCCGGCTGTTATTCTTTAGTAACTGATCCAGCGATTTTTTTTCAATTAAAAAAGTAGGGATACTCAATAAAACAGTCTCTTCATTCAATTGCTCTAAACCTGGCAGGCTCGGATCAAAAGGCGGTTCTTCAAAAGAGGCTTTATCTTTAATAGGTATTTTTCCCCACAGGAATCCGCCCCAAATGCCGAGCAATTCCCCGTCTTTTTGTGGAAAAACAGCTGTATATCTAGGAATATATTGGTTAGAAAAATAGGTTCCTTCATAGTGCCCTTTTTTTTCATCAAAGCCAACCTTGATCTCTCCGATTTTTTCTTTGTCCGCGCCGTCAAGTATTACGGCCACATAGTCAAAATCCCAGTCTGCATGATCGTTTTTGATAATCCCGTATTTCGACTGCCCATCCGTCCACAGCCCCAGGACGGGAAGGTCTCCGGCAGGGGTATTAAGGAGCAGTTTTCGCACTTTGTCAGGATCATATTTTTTCTCCGTAACAGTTTTTTTATGAGCAGCAAGAATATCCTCGGCCGGCTTGGGAAACTCACTTACAAATAAGTGTCCATCTTCAAAAAAACGAAGCAGTTGTTGAAGAAGCAGGGCGCAGTTGTCCAAAGAAGTTTGTTCCGCTTCTTTTTTAGTTTGAATAAGCCGTTCATTAAATGCTTGCCGATCAGAAGCGTTGGCCAATTTTAAGCCGATGTAATTTTCATGGACCTTTTCAGCCAATTGTTCAAAAACTTCGGGGCAGCTGCAGGCTTCTTTTTGAGCAAAAAGTGAAGTTGAAAAAAAAGTAAATAGACTTAGGTGAAAAAGGAGTTTTTTCATTTTTTTTTCTTAGAGACGTAAAATGTAAGTGGGGAGTTACAAAATGGACATAATCCATTTACCAATTACATATATGAGTGGGAAAATACTCAGGCAAGTCACTACTATAAATATCTGCCCTAGCTTTGAATATGGCCTGTCCATATCTTCGTTTTCTACTTCAAAAGGAACGACGCTTTTTTTCTTTATCATTCTATTAGGGTTTTATGAAATTCTTTTAAGGATTAAGGGGTTCATGGAAGTGGTGTTATAAGGACTAAAAATGTCAGTTGGCGCTTAAAAAATTGTATATTTTCCGAAGAATAAAACCACTTGAAATGAACAAATCATCTTCTAAGCAACCAAATTCCTGGCTCGAAAAAGCCGAAGAAGTACTCATCAGATATTGCGGAGAATTTTCTCCTATTTTAATAGAAAAAGCCAAAGGGTCTTTTATTTATGATCAGGATGGAAGGGCCATCCTGGACTTCACCTCCGGACAGATGTGCTCGATATTTGGGCACAATCATCCGGCGGTGGTGTCTGCCATTCACAAGGCCTGCGATCATTCCCTGCACTTGCTCAGCACCATGCTTTCTCCGCCGGTGGTGGAGCTCTGCCGGCAACTGGTCAGTTTACTGCCGGAAGGTTTGGATAAATGTATACTGGTGAACACTGGCTCGGAGTCCAATGAAGTAGCGCTCCGCATGGCTAAGCTGGCCACGGGGGGCTTTGAAGTGATCGGCTTCACCGGTTCCTGGCATGGCATGACGGCCGGCTCGCAGTCGCACACCTATTCGCATACACGCAGAGGGTATGGCCCGGTTATGCCGGGCAGTCTGGCCATTCCAGCCCCTTATGCCTATCGCTGTCCGGTCAAGCATTGTGAGGGAAAATGCGACAACACCTGTCTGGAGGTCGGTTTCGAGATGGCCGACAAGCAGTCGGTCGGGGCTTATGCGGCTTTCATTGCCGAGCCCATTTTGAGTGCGGCCGGCATCATTGACCTGCCCGGCCCTTACCTCGAACGTTTGAAGGAATTGTGTGAAGAGCGTGGCCTGTATCTGATCTTTGACGAGGCGCAAACGGCCCTTGGCCGACTGGGGCATAACTTTGCCTTCGAACGAGATGGTATCCAGCCTGATTTTCTGACTTTATCCAAAACGCTGGGTGGAGGTCTGCCCCTGGCTGCGACTATTACTAGCAAGGAGATTGAGGAAGAATGCTATTCTCGAGGATATATCAATGTCACCTCTCACATTTCGGACCCCTTGCCGGCGGAGGTCGGCCTGGCCATGCTGGCCACTTTGGAAAAAGAAAAAATGGTGGAGAGAGCCAGAGAGCAGGGAGACTATCTCAAGAGCCAGCTATTGGAATTGCAGAAAAAACACGAATGCATCGGGGATGTGCGAGGCCGGGGTCTGCTGCTGGGCGTCGAAATTGTAGCGGACCGGGAAAGCAAGGCCCCCGCTCCGGAATTGGGGCATCGCATATCCGATCGTTGCCTGGAGCTTGGCCTGAGTATGAATATTGTGAGGGTAAAAGGTTTTGGAGGAGTGTTTCGCATTGCGCCGCCCCTAACGGTAAGTAAGGAGGAGATTGACCTGGGAGTGGCTATTTTGGATCTGGCCATTCGGGAGAGTCTGGCTTAAGTTAGACACTGATGTACGCTGATTTTCACTGTAAGGATACATATAGACTTACTGCTCTTTAACCACCTCCAATATATCCAATTGATTTTTTAGAAAATATTGATGTAAAATGGGCAGGCTTTTTTCCAACTCTCCGGCCTGCCCGGGATCAATTTTTTCCATAAAAGGTAAAATGGGGCTGGTATCCTGATTGGACAGCACTGCCTGATTGTATTTTATCAGTTCTTTAAAATAAAAATCGAGTGCAGCTGCAGGTGTCGGAAAATATTTGGCATTTAGGTAAGTCTGAGGCAGTTCTCCTAAAATAAACCAAAACCACTCATCGTATTTACCTTCTCCGGGCCCTACATGGGCTAAAAGGATCGACAATTTGGAAGTTGATCCACCAATTAAGTAAACCATATTGACGGCTGAAACCCATTCTTCGGATTTTAGCTTACCAATAAAATCGCGCAGTTTAGTAGACAGTTGGTCTGCCTCCACAAGAGAGAGGATCTTCGATTTTTTAAAAAGGAATAAATCTTTTCTTCTTTTATAAGAACCCTCTTCCAGAAATAGCGGCTCGGAGGGAGCCGCTAAATTAGGTTCTCCGCTGGCCTCAGCACGCCAGGGCTGTTCGGAGGCTGCTGTGAAATTAAAGTCCTTTGGAAAATGAGCGAAAAAATTGATATTCTCCAACTCCTGAAGCACGCCATCCAGTTCAGGATCTTCAATATGCTCTTGAGACAGCAGCATATTTACTCCATCAAAATATAAATGCCAGCCCCAGTTTTTTAACAGATCTCGCCTGGGAAGAAAAAGGGAGGAGAGAATAAATCCAATGTCCTCATGAAAAAAGGATA
>JAUIKE010000091.1 GCA_030430845.1 Bacteroidia bacterium
GTTGCTTGCTGGGCACCCGGATGGTGGTATTATCTTGTTGTCCGGAGTACAAATAATAAGGATACTGATCATCCACATTGCAGGAATACAATTCTGCAGTGGGCTGATTGAAGACCGTCGACCAGTTCTGGCCGCCGTCCCGGGAAATAGCTGCTCCGCCGTCATTTCCGTCAATCATCAGCAGGGTGTCCTGAGGATTAATCCACAGATCGTGGTGATCGGCATGGGTAGCGGGTTTTTGAATCCAGCTTTTGCCGCCGTCATAAGAGGTCCAGAAAATTTTTGTACCCGACCAGATGTTATCGGCATTTTGGGGGTTAGCCTGAATATTGGTAAAATAAAAAGGCCGGTATCGGATCGAAACATCCGCTTCGGGCGGCATCGGCACATGCGTCCAGGATTCGGCATAATCATCCGACCGATACAGCCCGCCTTTTTCTCCGGGAGCTTGTATGAGGGCCCAAACCCGAGCGGGATTTTGAGGACTCACGGCAAAGTCGATCTTGCCGATCAACCCCTTGGGCAGACCGGTCGTTTTTCTTTCCCAGGTATCCCCTCCGTCCATTGATTTAAAGATCCCATCTGTTGCGCCTCCACTGATGATCGTCCAGGGTTTTCTTTCTGCCCGCCACATGGCCGCGTACATCACCTGAGGATTATCAGGGGCAAATTCCAGGTCGACGCAGCCGACGGAGTCAGAGTGAAAGAGAACATTCTCCCAATGTTGGCCGCCATCTTTTGACCGAAAAACGCCTCGCTCTTTGGATTTCCGAAAAGGTTGCCCGATGACTGCGGAATAAACCAGCCTGGGATTTTCAGGATGAATGAGGACCGAGCCGATCTGACCGGCTTCGGGCAGGCCACTAAACGACCAACTTTTGCCGGCATCCTCGGATTTGTACATTCCTTTCCCAACAATTATATTGCTGCGGATCCCGTCAGAGCCCGTACCCACGTAAATGATGTCGGGATTATTTTGATAAACGGCAATGGCACCGATAGAAGGGGTCGGGAAATATCCATCTGAAATATTTGCCCAATGGATGCCGTAATCCTCTGTTTTCCATAATCCACCGCCCGTGGCTCCCATATAATAGGTATTCGGCTGAGAATTGACACCGGCCACTGCCGTAACTCTTCCACCCCGGGAAGGCCCTACCAGCCGATATTCGAGCGGTGTCATGGCTTGTTGGGCAACCGCTGGATGATCATATACCCCCATGCAAGCTATCAAAAGCAGACTTATGGTTAGCTGGAATCTTTTCATTTTAGCTGATTTTGAGTCAATGGTCAAAAAAGGCTTTTAGTCGTTCTATGATGATCTCAATATCCGGTGGCCTTAGAAAAAAAGTATCTATCAGACGCCATTCCTGGTTGCTGTAGTAATTGTAGTAGTGGATATTTCTTAAAAAGACGGGCGGGTCAGCGGCGGCCATAAAGTGATCGAGTTCGAGGGCCGTAGCCCCCGTCTGTTGGGCGTCCCATCGAAGTAAAACCCTCGGCACCAATGGCATGAGCGGGTGTTCATGTAAGTTTTCATCATTGGGCATAAGCGTGACTTCCAGCTTTGGAATATCGTTTAATTCGCGACAGAAATGCCGGGCGATCTCCAATTGTTTGGCGTACAACTGATTTCCTTCCTGTACAAAAATTTCCAGGGCGGTGACGAGCCCCACCATTTGTTCTTTACTCAGCTTGTATCCTCGTCCCCATCCATAATTAGGAAAAGTGTATTGGCGGATAGCTTGAATGATCCCGGCGCCTTTTCCATTCCCGATCATGAGGCCCGTATTATTCGGTCCGCCGATGGCTTTGCCACCACTGTAACAGACAATATCAGCTCCCATATCCAAAAACTTATAAAGGTTTTCGACCGGCGGCAGTTCGGAGGCAGCATCTACGACTACGGGCAGATTATACTTTCGGCCCATTTCCACGACCTCTTCAAACGGTTGATCGCCACGAGGTACGTTGTTATAAGAAAAGGTATAGGCCAGGCAGCAGGTTTTTTCACTAATCAGGGCTTCCATTTCTTTTTTGGAAGGCTTCAGCATCCCGGAAATACCGTACTCGACCAGGCGGGCGCCACAGGCAATCCACTGAGGCGTGTAGTTGATATAATGCCCGCGAGCGAGTAGCACTTCATTTTTCATCTCCTCTGTATGAGGTAGCTTCCGCCAGTTTTTAAGCTCGTTGCCGGCAATACAACCGGCAACGGCTAATTCTATGGCACCGCTGGCCCCTGTTGTAATATGGGCTTCTTCTGACCGGCACAATTCAGCGATTCGATCATCTACCCTGGTGATCAGTTCACGTATATCCACGAAGGTTTTCGCCACTTCATTCATCGCCTCCAGCACCCGGTCATCCAAAAGGTTCCCTCCTACATCAGTCGACCAGTTTTTGGCATTAATCCAGGACTGGACGCCCAGTTTTTCGAGCACCTTACTTTTGTATTTGTAGGCCATGGTTTTTCGTTTTATTTGGTTTGGAATACAATATTTACAAGCCGGTCTCCAGGATTTCCTGTGCTTTGTTCAGTAAAGAGGGGCCGTAGTTGCGAAAGTTTTCCCGGGTAAGGGGAATGTATTCATCAACCATTGCCGGATTGCCCTCGAGGATCTCGCCATTCGGCCGAATAGTATGTCCGATCGACCACATATAGCTGACGACCGACCGACCGCTTATGGGAAACTTCAGGACTTCCTCGCCCTCCCAGGTGTTGCTGTATCCTCCGCTGGGCATGCCGAGGGTATATCCCAGGTCATTGTCATTAACAATGGCTGAGAACTGGTCGAGATGCGAGCCACCCTTGGGGCCGAAAAGGCACACCAGTTTTCCGGTAAAGTGTTTTTCGGCCGGTTGGAGAATACCGTCAGAGGTGTGAGGGGCATGCGCACATTTGAATGGTACATCGGAGCTGTAATCTTCACCGGCTTTCATTCGGGGAACGACATCATCTCTTAGCCAATCGATCAGCCAGGACCCATCATCGTCAGTTTCCTTTTCCGTACCGTCTTTAAATTCCTGGGAATCGGCATAGGCCGCTTCTCTGCTTTCCACAAAATCAGCAGCCATATCACTCAGGCGAATATTACCGAAGGTAGTTTTAAATGGTTTAGGGCTGAGACGCTGCACGGCATAAGCACCGCGGCTGCCTCCTCTTGAATCGGTCAGGTCGATGATAAGGTTATAGTCCAACAAATTATTTTCATCAGCGTATTCGATCAGGTAGTCGATGTCTTTGGTGAGGTCTTCGCGGAAGCCATACCACCACAACACGAGTGATTTGTTTTTGGGATCATCGGGAAGGTACAGGTGGTATGTCTGCTTTTCGAAGGCTTTTGTATAGCCGGGATAAGGGTGGCGAGCCGCTTCCACGAACTTAAGTTCATCCGAAGGCAGATAAGGCAGCTTCACGGTATATTCTTCTCCATTTTCCTTTTTTAAGGTCAGGGAAAGGTTGTCATCATAAAACCTGGGCGGAAGCAAATGACTTCCTTTCGAGTTAATCATACCCGCAAAGTTCCACTTCAGGTTATTAAGGGTCGAGTAGCGGATGTAGTCTTTTGCTTCATTAAAATAGTCAGACAGTTTCCGTCCATTAACGGCCACTACCTGATCGCCGAGCTGAACCTGGATGCCTTCCGGCAAAAAGGTTTTAATATTCTCTGTAACATCCGCAATAAAAACGGAGATGTCTTCCGTTGAGGAATAATCGGGTAAAAACCGGATTGGTGCTTCCCCTTTCTTTTCACTTTCCAGTTTTAAGCCACCCTCTACCTGGTCAATACTCAGGTGTCGGTCTCTTCGCGCAGCGCTCATTTTCTGGATAGCGAAATACAGCTCTTCATCATTGCGGGCATTGAGGAATTCTTCTTTGACTTTCATCATTTCCACCTTTGCATCAAAACCAAGTTTTTCCTCTTTGATCGGTGAGAAGGCCTCTCTTTCGAGGGTTTTATTATAAATGTATTCAAATAAAGCGAGCCGATCCTCTTCAGTGCTGATATTAGAATTTTCCTCAGTCGAAGAACTGGTACAGGCTCCCAGGATAATTAAGATAAACAGGAAAAAAGCATACCGTGTCATAGCAGTATTATTTAGGTGAGTAATCAGGTCTCCATTCCGTGTCGAGTCGTGAAATAACTGTTGTGGCCATCATATCGCCCATACAATTGACGGTGGTATTACCCATATCGATCAGTCGATAGATCCCTCCTACGATGGCAACGATTTCGAGCGGCAGGTTAAAAGCCTGGGCGAACAGCATGGCGATGACCAGGCCTCCGCCGGGGATCCCGCCTGATCCTTCAGAGAGGATCAGTCCTACCACCACCACCTGGACCATTTGCGGCAAACTGAGGTCAATGCCGGCGGCCTGTGCCGTAAACATCAGGATGCCGGCCAGCATGATAGAGGTTCCGTCTTTATTGAATTGAGCGCCCAGCGGCAATGTAAACGAAAAGACTTTTTTAGGTAGTTTCAAGGAGCGCTCGGCGATATCCAGTGAAACAGCGAGGCTCGCCAGGCTGCTACAGGTAGCGATGGTGGTCGTATACAGCTCCTTAGTTTTATTCAAGAACCACAAGGGGCGGACTCGGCCTACCATATACAAAAGGGCCATATAAAAAACAACCATAGCCAGCTGAGCCAGATAGACGGCCAGTATAAAGAGCGTAAGCGGCCCGACAATTTGCGAGCCATACTCAGCCATTGTTGCGGCCATCAGAGCCCCAAGGCCCAGGGGGGATATTCTCAGGATCAATTCAACCAGGCTTCTCATTAATTCCGCCAGCTGATCATACCCCTGACTGAATTTTTCGCGTAGATCTTCCTTTAGAAAGAGCGTAGCAAAGCCGAGAAGCGTTGTGAAAATAACGATCTGAATGAGCTTGCCTTCGGCCAGAGCAGCAAAGATATTGCTGGGGATCATATCCATCAGTATGTCTGCCAGGCTCGGCATGGTGCCAATATCCAGAGCAGGCTCTTCGGTCAGTTCCATGCCCTGTCCGGCATTCATCAAGGTCATAACGGTCAAACCAATGGTAATTGCAAAAGCAGTAGAGACAACGTAATACCCAAGTATTTTCCCTCCGATCCTTCCAAAGGTTCGGATATCCCCTACAGCCGTTATCCCCGCCAACAAATTGAATATGACCAGTGGAATGGCAGCTAGTATCAAGAGCCTTAGAAATATTTCCCCGATGGGTTTTAACCACATTACTTCTTCCCCCATTACCAATCCTAACAAAGCGCCTGCAAGCATCCAGATAAGAATACGAGAGGCCAGAGAAAGGTTCCAATAAGGCCTTAACAACTTTTTGATCATTCCTAGTGTCTTTTTACAAATCGTTCGATACGTTTTATACCTTCATTTATTTCTTCATAGGACTTAACGCAAGTGATCCTCACATAGCCCTTTCCCATCTCTCCGAAGGAGGCCCCGTGAATGAGCGCCACCTGTTCTTCTTCCAGGAGTTGATTGACGAAATCCTCTGAAGAAATCCCCAGGGAGCTGATATCCGTCCACCCATAAAATCCCCCCTCCGGCATTTTGCAGTGCAAGCCATCGATGGCATCAATGGACGAGGTGAAGTATTTAACTTTTGCTTCCCAGTCTTTCCAATACTCCAGGACTTCCTGTTGAGGAGGTTCACCGAATGCGGCACAGGCGCCTGCCTGCACGAATGAGTTGACGCAAGTTATAAGATGTTGTTGTAATTTCTCCATTTGAGTGATGATCTTTGCATTGGCATACACAAAGCCGATGCGCCAGCCCCCCATGGCAAAACTTTTGGTGAGGCTCATCAGGGTGATGGTCCGGTCCTTCATGCCTGGCAGTGTCGCCAGGTTGGTGTGCTGGTTGTTCTCCCACACCATGCGTTCATAGACTTCATCGGTAATAACAATGAGGTTATTTTCAATCGCAATGTTAGCGATCCGCTCCAGGTCCTCTTTTGAATGGACGCCTCCGGTAGGGTTGTGGGGCGAGCAGAGAATAATGGCCTTTGTTTTTTCAGTGATGCCATTTCGAAGTTCTTCTGTATCCCACCGATAATTATTTTCCGGCCTTAAAGGTATGGGCACGGCCACTCCTCCCAAATACTGGATCGTTTGTTTGTAACTGACAAAGCAGGGATCCTCTACAATAACTTCGTCACCGGGGTTCAGGATGGCCAGCAAGGAAATGGTCAAACCTTGCTTGACGCCCATGGTCGCCACAATCTCCGTCTCCGGATCAGCATTAATATTGTTTTCGCGTACCAGCTTACGGGCACAGGCCTCCCGGTATTTTGTGGTACCTTTTGCCATGGTCTGGTGGGTATCCCCTTTTTGAACGGCTTGTACCATGGCATCGATTACATATTGAGGGGTGGGTTCGAAGGCCCTTCCGGCCGAGAAGTCAAATACCCTTTGTCCGGATTCTTTCAGAGACTTTGCCTTATCGGCAATACTTACGGTGGATGACCGTAAGGAGGAAGTTACCCTGTCTGACAAAGGGTATGGGATCGAGTTATTCATTTGTGAAAATTCGTTTTTTGGATTAGCAAAATAGCGAAGTATTAAGATACGCCACTTATTGTTATCAAAAACAATCAATCGCAGCGATTTACCCGTAAAGGGGCCAAATGAACGTTCTCTATTCAAATGGCGAAGCAATTTGCCGGCGACAAGTAAATAAAAGACAGAAAGAATGTAAACCGTCAGTTCGTCATTTTCTGGTTTTTATCTTTCTGCCTTTTACTCACCCCCTCAGCTTAATTATATCCTGAATTCTGAACCATTTCAGGATTAGAGTCGAGCTCAATGCCAGGAATAGGCCAGGCATATAAGTCTGTTGGGTAGCTTACCGTACAATTTCCATTGGTCAGCACACAATCATTGCGAACAAAGCCTCTTTGCAGACGCTTCAGGTCATATAATCTGTGTCCCTCAAAAGCAAGCTCTTTTCTGCGCTCCGTAATAATGTCCTCCACCAGCTCTGTGCCGGAAGATACAATCGGCGATGCTCCGGCCCGGTCCGTAATGTCAAGTACCAGCGAGCGAGCGGTTTCTTCACTACCCACCCTGGCTTCACATTCGGCAGCCATCAAAGTAAACTCCGTAAGTCGCATCACCGGAAAATGATGCGCATCGGCATTTATGCCCAAGCCTCCGGGATATTTAAATACATGCAAGTCAAGAGCAGGAGTGGCCGGCTCGTCAATATACCACCCCAGGCGGGCATCATCCGGCTCGTACAGATCCAACAGATCCTGTGATACGCCGTGGGCCGCATTTCCATTGTTGGCTGTATAGATGTCAATGAGTGAGCGGTTGGCAAAGTTTCCATCGTCGGTATCGACATCCAACTGAAAAATGGCCTCACTTTCCAGTATGGGTGCCAGGCCGTACCACTGATCAACAAAATCTCCAGGAACGCCGTCATTTACCTGAGGGCCACGCGTGTAGGTCGACTCCAGAGCGTAAGGTCCCGACAAGATCTCATTGGCATCATTTAATGCACTGGAATAATCCGCTTTGTAAAAATGAAGGCGAGCCCGCAAGCCCAATGCAGCGTAATAGTTGAAAAAATAAATACCCGCTCCCTGACGATATCCAGCCTCCGTCAAAACGTCCCCGCTATTGGAAAAAAGTGATAAGGCCTCGTTGACATCCGCCATAAGCTCAGCATATACTTCCGCCATGGTGTTTCTGGCCGGCGACGAACCCGGAATCGTCTCTTTCACATAAGGAACTCCTAGGTGGCTCTGATCCGAGGTGTAATTATAGTCCTGAGCGAATACTTCTATCAAAGAAAAATGCATCAATGCCCGCAAACTGAGGCACTCCGCCTTTACCCTTGCTTCAAAGGCCGCATCAAACTCAACTTCTTCGAGCCTGGCCATGACATTGTTCACAGCCGCTATCAGCTGATAGGCCTCCGTCCATAAAGCATCCGCCGTAAATTGCCTGGACAAATCCAGCGAGTAAGCATACGGTATCCTGTCGGGGTTAGATCCCGCAGATTCTACATCACTCGGCACCTTCCCATTATCCGTAGAAGCATCCGCAATAACATTGTGCATCATGGCAAAGCCATCGTCATTCAGAATAGAATAAGCACCGTGCAAAGCCGTAACTATATCGCTTTCCGTACCGAGTGCTACCTCCGGAATCGTCAACGTCCGGGGCTGTTCATCCAAAAAATCTTCACAACTAACTAATAATACCCCTATTAATAGGTAAGTATATATATAAATGATCTTTCTCATAATGGTTGATATTAAAATTTAGCAGATAAACCGAAGGTAATCGTCCTCGGAATGGGATAATCGTCAGCCTCATAAAGGCCCGTATCGGGGTTAAACCCGTTATACTTCGTAAAAGTCAGGACATTCACGCCCCGCACCGACACATCGAGGGAGGACAGGCCTAACTTTGAGGTCAACGAAGCAGGCAGCCTGTATAAAAGCGTAATGTTTCTTAAGCGGATATAGGAACCGTCCTCCAGCCATCGGGTCGAGTTGAGCTGTCCGCTGGCATCATCCGAGCGAGGTGCGTCTGTTTGATCCCCTGGCTGCTGCCAGCGGGCCAGGTTACTCGCCGGTTGGTTATTTGAGGAAGGAACCGACAAACTGGACAACTGAGACCGGTACACATAAAACCCATCTTTGAAGTAAAACATGGCGGACAACGAAAGCCCTTTGAAAGAAATGGTATTCGTAAAAGATCCAAAATAGTCCGGTGTCAGACTGCTCTGTCCACTCACTTCAGAGACGGCATCGTTGATATCCGCTGATACGCCTCCATCTTCGGTTAAGTACAGAGGCCTTCCATCCGCGGGGTCCACGCCGGCATATTGCGGCAGGTACCACTGATCCAGGGGCTGGCCGATGATCCGGACCAATCGTGAATCGGTAAACAGCTGATCTGCTACCCCATTTAATTCGACGATCTCATTATTGTTAAAGGTAATATTGAAATTCGAGGTCCAGCTAAAGTCCCCTGATTCGATATTAGTGGTATTGAGAGAAAACTCGATCCCCTGGTTCTGTACATCTCCAATATTATCAATAATGGAGGTAAAGCCGGAGGTATGCGAGATCAATCGTTCTGCCAAAAGGTCTACGGAAGAACGGTGATAATATTCGATGGTACCTCCAATGCGGTTATTGAGCAAGGTAAAATCAATCCCGGCATTGAACGACTTACTCTGTTCCCACTTCAGCTCCTGATTGCCGGGTTCATCGGGCTGCGCTCCCGAGTTGGGAAGGCCTGTGCCTCCACCCTGCGGCGGAACGATAAAGGTACCTTCCGTGCCATAACCACTCCGCCAGGCAAAATCTCCGATGCCGTTATTTCCTTGTATCCCATAACTAAGCCGTAATCGCAAGGTATTGAAAAGCGATTGTGACTGCATAAAGGCTTCTTCATGAATATTATATCCGGCACCTACCGCATAAAAATCCCCCCATCTGTTTTCGGGGCCAAACCTAGAGGAGCCGTCTCTTCTGAAGGATGCTTCCAATAAAAATTTATCCCGAAAAGAATAATTAATACGAGAAAACATGGACACCAGCGTATTGGCATTATAAATATAATCGCTACCCAACGGGACAGCCCCGGCTGCTACATTATTGATCCCGTCAAAGGCAAAGTCCCTCGACTCAGAGGATTCAATAGTGGTGGTGCTTTTGTACACTTCAATACCGATCAGAGGCGTAATCTGATGATCGGCATTGAGATCAATACCATAAGAAGCGGTGGCATTAAAATTGGCATCTGTATAGACCCAGGTAGTGAGCTCTGCCAGGCCGTTGTCTGTTTCTGCAAAGTAAAATTTAGATTGATAAGCATTTTCTTTGCGGAAGGTATAGTCTACGGAAGCACTTGTGGACAGCAATAGCCTGTCGACCGGCTCGTACGTCAAGCGAAGCGTTGGGAAAGCCCGGACGCCCTTTTGCACCCGCTCCCTAATGTCGGAAGTTGCTACCGGATTATGTCCTGCATTACTGGGTAAGTTAAAATTATAGCCCAGGCCGTTGAGGCCGGCCGGCGTATCATTCGTTGCCAGAATGGTGGAAGTAGGAGCTACATTAAAAGCACCGGAGAAGGTTCCACCCCGGCCCCCATCAGAATATTGAAGGTCCGAATCCGTGTAAGATCCTAAAAGATTGAGGTAAATATTCACTTTATCTACCGGAGACATATCAAAATTTAAGCGGCCGGAAAAACGTTCGAAATTAGTCCCAATCACCACTCCTTCCTGGTTGAAATAACTCAGGGAGGCAAAATGCCGGGTTTTCTCAGAGCCCCCCGAAGCCGAAAATTCAATTTGCTGAGTTTTGCCGGTTTGAGAAACCGCATCGATCCAGTCCGTATTGACATTCGCTGCACTTAACGGAAGGTAACGACCACTATTGGGATCATCCGGATTCTCGCCGGCAGCCTGATAAGCCTCCCGGTAATACTCGACGTACTCAGATGAATTCATCATCCGGAAGTCATTCGGGTTCTCGATGTCGGAAAGCCCGTATTGGGCATTAAAAGAAAACTGGGTCTCTCCGATTTTCCCTTTTTTGGTCGTGATCAAGACCACTCCATTGGAGGCCCTGGAACCATAAATACTCGTTGCGGCGGCATCCTTGAGAATAGAAATGGACGAAATATCATTCGGGTTGAGAGAAGCAATGGAGCTGGTAGGCGTACCATCTACCACATACAAAGGATCCCGGGCATTGCCGAGTGTCCCCACTCCTCTGATGATAATACTACCGGCCGTACCGGGCTGCCCGCTGTTATCCTCTACAAGGACACCGGCAGCTCTTCCCTGCATCATCTGTACCGCACTTACCTGCGGAACCTGCTCGAGGTCTTCCGCGCTTACGGAAGTTAATGCTCCGGTAAATTTCTTTTTCTCCGTCTCACCATAGGCGATCACCACAACTTCTTCGATCGACTGGACGCTCACTTCCAGTGACACATCGATCTGAGACCTTGCACCCACAGTGAGTTCCTGGCTGTTGTAGCCAATATAAGTAAACACCAGGATGGTGTTTTCATCCGGGACCTCTAAGGTATACTTACCGTCAAGGTCCGTTACAGTACCCACTGAACTGTTTTTAATAGCTACGGAAGCACCCAACAGGGCCTCCTGATCACTGGCTGACCGGACCGTTCCGCTTATTGTTTTCTGCCCGATCAAATCGCCGACAGAAACAAAAATAAACAGAAGACACAGAGCCGAAATAATTGACTTATTGACTTTCATTGCAAAAAATATTTGTTCGGACAAAAATGGAATATCCAAATAAATCTCACCTCCAATATACAGGCATACCCAAATCCTATCCAAGCATAAATCCTTGTAAATAAATTATTTAAAAAAAATTCAGAAATTTTCTAAAATTTCTTACTTTGAGAAGCCGGATGCCGGGGAACTATAAAATCCACTTGAAAATGCACACTGTCAACAATAAAACGACCGCAGAAAAAGTGAGAAAAGTACTGCGGTATCTCAAGAACCGGAAGGTCTCCCAAAAAATGATCGAAGATAAGTTGAATTATACCTCTCTTAGTAAAATCAAAAACCCGGAAAAATACCCTCAAACTGTCATTGAACGCAAAACCCGGAAGGAGGTGCTCAACCTGATTTTGCAACACTACGGACTCGAAATCGACGATCAAACGGATAAAATAAAAGCGAGTGAAAAAGCCTTTGAACCGGAAGAAATCGAGATCCTTCACTACATCATGTATTACTACTCGTTTTTCCGAAAGGAGGTTGGCCTGGCCTGGGTCCGGATTATTGACAGAGAGAAAGTACTCATCGATTACAGAATTGATGAACATTGGAAAGGAAAGTTTGAGGTCATCGAAAACTACACCTTTATTCATGCCGAAAAACAAGGCATCACCACGCCTGTAAAAAAGCTAATTTGCCTCTTTTCCGGAACCGTAAAATACGGCAGGCCGATTCTTCTGGGAACCTATAGTACCGTCAAAAGAGACGGCTATCCGGCGGCTGGAAAAACACTGTTTGAAAAAGTGGCCGGTAAAGAAGAGGCCCTCGAGAAATTTGCTTCTAAAATCGATACCAGAATACAAAACTATCTACACGGGACCGTCTTTACCTCGGAAACGGTCACCCCTAATGTTCTGGAAGACCTTAGCAAAATATAGGCCACCCAAAGAACGACTCCAAAATTGTTCATTTCCGAACATCTAAGTGTTCATTTTTATACAGTTTTCAGTTGAAGGGAGACTAAGTTTTGTCATAAAAACCTAATATTCAATTAATTAAAAGCATTGGCACAATTTTTGGATTTTATTATACAAACCCAACTAAATTCTATTTTTCCCATAATAATTCAATCCAAAAGCACATGTGGCAGAACAATATCAAAACAGCTTTCCGTCAGATCTTCAAAAACAAGGGCTACAGCCTGCTCAATATTCTTGGATTAAGCATCAGTTTGTCCGTCTGTTTGCTGCTCTTTTTATGGATACAAAACGAACGCAGCTACGATCACTTCCACCAGAAGGCCGAGCGGATCTATCGTTTCCAATGGGATGCCAAGTTTGGAGAGAACAGCTGGAAAATACCTGAAGTACCGGTCCCGCTTGCAGAAACAATGGTAAGGGAATTCCCCGAAATCCTATCCGCTACGCAAGCATATGAAGGCCGGTTTACGGCAAAGCTGAACAATGAACTGGTCCGGGAAGATCAAGTGCTTTATGTGGATGAAACTTTTTTCGAGATATTTACGGTAGAGACTATTGCCGGGCAGCCTGTTCAGTCCATTCAAAATCCCAATGCCATCATTATCACTCCCGCTGCTGCCGACCGGTATTTCAATGATCCGTCAGACTACCAAAGCATCATTGGAAAAATCATCCAACGAAATGATGGAAAGCAAATGGAAGTTGGGGCTGTTGTAAATAGCTTTCCGCAGCAATCTCACCTGCAATTCGATTTTATGGCCCCGCTAAAAAACCTCTCTCATGTCGCGTATAGAAAAGAACAATGGGGCTCGGCATCTGTGCTGACTTACGCCCTTCTGGCTGAACAAGCCCAGCCTGCCCCCCTGCAAGACAAAATTCAGCAATATGTTGAAGCCAATATTGCCGGCCCTGATTATCAAACAGAAGGGAATTATACACGCTTCCCGATCGAACCCATCACAAGTATCCACCTGCTACCGAATGTACCTTATTTATGGATGTTCGGTATCATCGGTCTGTTTATTTTACTACTCGCTTGTATCAACTTCATCAATTTGTCGACGGCCAGAGCAACAACAAGGGCACACGAAGTGGGCGTTCGGAAGGTTTTAGGCTCCAGCCGATTACAATTGGTTAAGCAGTTTTTCGCGGAGTCTTTCATTCTGGTATTGTTATCTTGTATTCTCTCGGTTGGTTTGGCCAAGTTGGCTTTACCTTATTTTAATCAGTTGGCCGGTTCCCATTTAGTTATTGATTTAGCTAATACCCCTTCCATCTGGTGGGTATCAGCCAGTCTGATCGTATTTACGGTTTTGGCCACAGGTACCATTCCGGCAGGCGTACTTTCTTCCTTTACGCCTATACAGGTAATAAAAGGGCATTTGATGAAAAAAAGAGGCAAGGATTTTCTGCGTCGTTCACTGGTCGTTTTCCAGTTTTGTATTTCGAGTGGATTGATCATCGGCACACTTGTCGTTCAAGACCAACTGAAGTATATGCAAAACCGAGACCTGGGTTTTGATAAAGAACAAGTGCTGGTGGTACGACTGGCTTCAGCTCTGGGAAACAACTATCAGGCGTTTATAGAAAGCCTGCGCAGCATGGCTGGGGTTAAAACGGTATCCAGCGCTCAATTCCTGCCCGGTGATGATTTTGACAGTACCATCTTTGTCCCGGAACAACCCTCTAATTATAAAGAAACTTCACTGGCCTACACCCATGTTGACATGCAATTTGTAGAGGCCCTCGGCCTGGACATTCAGGCCGGGCGGGATTTTAATCCTCAATTATCAACTGACAGTACTGGATACCTGATCAATGAACAAGCAGCCCGAAAATTAGGCTGGACGGATCCGGTCGGTAAAACGATCTCCTTCGGCGGCTTCCAGGACGGCCCAGTCATTGGTGTGGTCAAAGACTTCAACTTTACTTCTCTACATAATCAAATCGAGCCATTGATCTTACGGATGGGGCGATATCAAATGCCTAATATTTTTATCCGCCTGCAGGAAGGGGATCTAAGCGAACAGGTCGCAGCAGTTGAAACAGCCTGGAGAGGCATCGGAGCCAACGCGCCTTTTGAATTCACTTTCCTGGATGAAAAAATTGGCCGGCTTTATCAGCGGGAGCAGCGAATGTCAGCCGTATTCACAGTATTTTCGGTGTTGGCCATTATCATCGCCTGTTTGGGCCTGGTCGGCCTGGCTACCTTCCTGGCAGAGCAGCGCAGAAAAGAGATCGGCATCCGAAAAGTTTTGGGAGCCAGCATTTCTTCTATTTTCACTATGCTATCCAGTGATTTCATCAAACTCATATTCATTGCCTTAATTCTGGCCAGTCCATTAGCCTACTACTTTTTAGAGCAATGGCTACAGGGTTTTGCCTACCGAACGAATATCCAATGGTGGCTATTTGTAGTGGCCGGACTGCTTGCAGCGGGAATCGCACTCTTTGCAGTTAGCATACAAAGCATTCGAGCAGCCTATACGAATCCGGTGGAGGCTTTGAGAGACGAATAACTAATTATTTTTTAGAGCGGTGTTTTATGAGGAAAAACTTCGTTTTTCCTCATAAAACACCGCTCTAAAAGAAGATTGTTAGGCTGCTCGTAACGACGAAGGAGTTATGAGCCAGCCCCTTTAGAATAACTCCATAAATCTATTTATCTTCACTGGAAGTACAAATAAAAATATGGAGCATATGAGTTTAACTAATCATCTTTTAGGCTTGGGAATGATCCTGCTGTTAGCAATCAGTTTTCCAAGCCAGCCACTTGCTGCACAAGATGCAGCAAGCAACCCATTATTTAAAGACCTAACATTCCGCAACATCGGGCCGACCCGGGGCGGACGAGCCACTACCGTTACCGGTATACACGACAAACCCGGAACGTTTTTCCAGGGAAGTACCGGCGGAGGGCTTTGGAAAACAACCGATTACGGCAGCCATTGGGAAAATGTATCGGACGGATACTTTGCCACCAGTTCGATGGGAGCTATCCGCGCCGCCCAGTCCAATACGGACATCATCTATGTCGGCACCGGATCGGATGGTATCCGATCAAATGTAATCACCGGTAAAGGTGTTTATAAATCTACCGATGGAGGTAAAAGCTGGACCCACGTCGGCCTGGAAAAAACCGGACAGATCGGCGCTGTAGAAATCCACCCCGAAGACCCCAATACGGTATATGTAGCGGCTATAGGTGATGCCTTCGCCCCCAATCCGGAAAGAGGTGTTTATCGGACCACCGACGGAGGAAAAAGCTGGGAAAAAATATTGTTTGTTTCCGAGAAGACCGGAGCAGTAGACCTTGAGTTTGCACCAGATGACCCCAATACCATCTATGCATCTATGTGGCGCGGCGAGCGCAAACCCTGGACCATCATCAGCGGTGGTAAGGAGGGAGGTATTTACAAAACGACAGATGGCGGTGACAACTGGAAACAACTCACCAACGGCCTGCCAAGCGATCCATTTGGAAAGAGTGACCTGGCCGTTTCGGCCAATGATCCCAATCGGGTATATGCCCTCGTAGAAGCACCCGAGGACGAGAAAAAAGGTGGCTTGTACGTATCGGCTGACCGTGGAGAAAGTTTCACCCTGGTTTCGACTTATCGCCCGCTTCTTGATCGTCCCTTCTATTATTGCAATGTAGACGCAGACCCCAATGATGCTGATGTTTTATACGTCAACTCTACTCAATTTTTCCGCTCCAAAGATGGCGGAAAAAACTGGAGTCGTATGTCCACTCCTCACGGTGACAATCACGATATGTGGATCCATCCCGACGATTCCAACGTATGGGTGCAATGTAATGATGGTGGCGCTAATGTCACCAGAGACGGTGGAAAGACCTGGTCGACACAAGAAAATCAATCCACGGCCGAACTCTATCAGGTAGAAGTGGATGATCAATTTCCTTATTGGTTGTATGCCGGCCAGCAAGATAATTCAACCATTATGTTGCCATCTCACCCACCTTACAGCCCTGCAAGCGGAGCTACCGGCTTCTGGATGGCAGTGGGAGGATGCGAAACGGGGCCGGTGGTACCTAAGCCGGGCAACCCGGATATCGTTTATGCGAACTGTAAAGGCCGCTTTGGCATCTACAATAAAAAAACAGGGCAAGAAAAACAATATTATGTAGGTGCATCCAATATGTATGGGCACAATCCGAAGGACCTTAAGTTCCGTTTTCAGCGGGTAGCGCCAATCCACGTATCCCCTCATAACCCGGATATCGTTTACCATACCTCACAATACGTCCATAAAACCATGGATGACGGTAAAACATGGGAGATTATTTCTCCTGATTTAACGGCATTTGAGCCCGACAAGCAAGTAATTTCAGGTAGCCCGATTACCCGCGACATTACAGGAGAAGAATTTTACAGTACCATCTACGCTATCCGCGAATCTACTGTGAAGGAAGGATTGATCTGGGTAGGGGCCAATGATGGGCCTGTACATGTAACCAGAAATGGAGGTAAGGACTGGATGAAGGTAACTCCTGAGGCCTTCAAAAACGGAGGGCGCATCGATGCCGTTGAACCTTCTCCGCACGATGAAGCCAAAGCCTATGTGGCCGGTTATCGCTACCAGATAGGCGACTGGAAACCCTATATCTACAAAACAGAGGATTATGGAAAAACCTGGACACTGATCACACCTGGTAACAATGGTATACCCGCTGATTTCCCGGTCAGAGTGGTTAGAGAAGACCCCAGCAAAGAAGGGCTACTGTATGCGGGTACGGAGTTTGGTTTATTCATTTCCATGGATGATGGAAAAACCTGGGAATCCTTTCAGCAAAATATGCCGGTAACGCCGATAACCGATATAAAAGTAAACCGGGAAGACCTCCTGATGTCTACCATGGGGCGTGGGTTCTGGATCTTAGATGACCTGACTCCTTTGCATCAGATGAATGAAACGATTGCCGGTATGGATATGTACTTGCTTAAGCCACGCGATAGTTACCGCATGAGATACCGCCGCACCTCTTCCAGTTCGATCCCTTATTACCCTGGTGCCAGCGTTTTAATCCATTATCATCTGAAAGAGGCTGTTGAAGGAGAAATCGTTCTGGAAATCCTGGACGAAGATCAGAAAATAATCCGTTCTTTTTCCAATCAAAATGGACAGGATAACCGCGACAATATTCCTGAACCGGCTATGAGTACCGGCTTCTTCCGGCAGGGTTTCAATGCTCAGCTAAAATCTGAGCCAGGCCTGCATCGGGTAAGCTGGGATATGCGCCATCTTGGCCCCTGGAATTCCCGCCGTGCCGGCGCCGGTGGCCCCATGGTCGCTCCGGGCACTTATTATGCCAAACTAAAAATTGGAAATAGAGAAAGTGCTGTAAAATTTAAGATACTGGGAGATCCTAGGGTATTAGAATCTGGAGTAAGCCAGGAAGATATGCAAGCCCAGGAGGCCTTAGCACTGCAGGTTCGTGATCTTGCTACTCAGACCAATCGTATGGCGGATCAGGTAGACAAGGAATACAAAAAGCTTAAAAAGGAAATGGAAGAATCAGAAGGTGCAGATGGCAAAATGAAGCAGCGGATGAGCAAGCTCGAAGAATTGAAAAAAGCCCTGATCACAGAAAGCGGCCGCTATATGCGCCCTGTGATCGTTGACCAGGTTCGCTATTTAAGCTCCATGATCGATCGGGCAGACCAGATGCCCGGTAAAGATGCTTTTGATAGATATGAGGAATTGAAAAAGGAAGTGGAAAAGCTAATACCTGACTATAAGGCATTATTTGAAGAGAAAGATAGTGAGTAAAAAAAGAGGGAGGAGCCGCGGCTCCTCCCTCTTTTTTTATTTAATGCTTACATTTTCGTAGTAAGTTTTTCTCGGTGTGTCAATCACGATGACATAATCTCCACGCAGTACTTTTTCCAAATTGTAACGCTTCTCTACTTTGACGACATTGTTGATGTCTTCTGAGTAGATGATGCTACCGTTAAGATCAGTAATACGCACCTTCATGTCCGCAATTTTTCCATTGAACCAGCTTACATCTACCTTTGAGCCAGCCACATTAACGACTGGAGAGAAATAAACCTTACGTCCTTCCTTTGGAGCAGTCACATTGTTTTCCTCCATGAAGATAGGTTGTACAATTTCTCTGTTGCCGGTAGTTAAAAGCAGGTCATACTTACCTTCAAAAAGCGCAGACAGATCCAAAACTTTAAGTACGGCCGGATCGGAAGTCACTTGTTGAAGCAACAACACCTCGTTTTCGTCTTTTAATTGAATCATTGTCTCACCTTTAAGTCCTTCCATAGATACACTCACCTTCTGCGTACCTGGGATGGCCTTAATGTCTACTTTCAGTTGATCCACTTCATTGTTGGCGTTTAAAAAACTAACCGCTGAAGTCAACAGTGCAATGATTAAAATTTTGAAATTGCTCATTCTTAATTCAATTTTTGTTGTTTGCCAATTGGTGTTATTCAATTACAAGTACAAATGTAGGGGCCTTCTACAATACGTTCTACGACATTTTTTGCAAAAAATAATGCTATTTTAACCCAGTATTCAAAATAACAATGCTTATGTGTTAAATATGAACACTTTTTTCCAACAAAAATACTTAGTTTAACATTTAAACTTACATTTGATATGGCAGCCTACGATTGTAAACCAAATAAAAATCTAAATCTGAAGGAGGAAAACAGAGAAAGTTTAAAATGTAAACTAATTATTAAGTTTTACCAATCAATGGCCGTTTTCTAACTAAATCAAGTTGCGATGCAACTTGATTTAATTACTGCCCTTACGCACCTTGACTAAAGTGTTGCTGCGCCCAGACGGGCCGTATGGGCGCAGCTTTCAGGAAGCTGCGTTTTTAATGCTCGGGTTGACACCCGAGCTTTGTGAGCTTTCGCCGCCCTGCGGCTTTCCGATGCTATCCTATTAGCCGCAGGGCGGCGAAAGCTCACAGCCTACGGTGCGAACCGTAGGCTGAAAAATGGGCGTCCAGTAAAGCTGCAGCTATACAGCCCGTCTGGGCGCAGCGACACTTTGTACATTTTTTTAAAAGTGCGTAAGGTCAGTTAATTAGATAGGATTGGAGGCTCTCCTTCTTTGTTTTTCTCTTACTGCGAAAAAAACAGCCAGCAGCAAACTCCCGACAGCGCCAATAAGGTAAGCCGGTTTGATGCCATAAGACCGGACAATAGGCTGCATAATAATTGGAGAAAAGAATTGACCTAAGAAAACGGCAGAGGTTAGCCCCCCGATTACTTTTCCTCGAACAGCCGGAGCGGAGTTTGCAATCAGGCAGAGGCTGGCATTTGGCATTAATAAACCAAAGCCCATACCCGCAATGGCCATTGAAAATATAGCCATTTCAATACTATGCACCCATTGCACAAGAAAAAGCCCCACGGTTGCAAAGCTAAACAAGACAGTATAAATTTGGCGAAAGCCAAGTCTTCTGGCTATCATTCGGTAATTAGCGGAAGCCACTGCTGCCGTAAAAGTTGCTACGACCAAACCAATGCTCCCCAAGCTAGCGCTGGTTACACCGATCTCTTTCATCAGAAAAGGCAGTTGTGTGGGAATTAAATAAAACAAAGCCATGCCGAAAAAAGTGGCCGTATATATAGTCAGATACAAATTCCAGTTGGAGGTTTTAGATGCTGGAGTTTTGTAATCCTCCGTTATTTCCTTTGAGGGTTCAAAAAGAAAAATCATGGTCAGAATGATGACCAGGAAACTGGCTAAATAAACAGAGAAGGGATACCGCCAGCTAAAGTCTGCTAATATACCGGATAGGCTCACAAATATAGTCCCCCCAAATGCCATAAAAGCCCCCTGTATCCCCAGAAACCGCATGCGTTCCTCTCCTTCAAAATAATCTCCAATCAGGGTAGTGGCGGTGGTCATGATGACTGCCACGCCAATACCCAATAAGGCCCGGCTCCCTATGATTTGGTACAGATCATCCAGGTACAGGCCTGCCGAGCCGGCTATTCCGTAGAGGACCATCATGAACAGCATCGGCTTTATTTTTCCCAGGCGATCAATAATAGTTCCGGCCAGGGGAGAAAAAACGGCGATGAACAAGGCAGGTACCGACAGCAATAACTTAGTTAAAAAATCTACATTGGGTAAACCTTCAAAAGCTTCAGCCATCTTCGGTAGTGCAGGAGCGATTAAGGCACCGGCCATGACGGTTAAAGAACTGGCTAGCAGGAGAGTTATTTTTACACCAATTTTATTCATAAGGAAGGTATTGAAAACATGAGTCACGCCCTATTTTTTAAAAGAGGGTTTAGGTAAATAGGCTATTCAACTAAACCTTGATTTTCAATTAGTTGCTCGTTTAATCGCGAACAACGAACAACAAAAACCAAATAATTGAAAGTCAATGCTTTATAAATTGGCTCAAAAATTCGGGATGATTCATGTTTAATCTATATCAATGATCTCGTAGGTATATTCAATCGGGCCGCTCTTGCGAAGCATGCCGGCCACTCCGCAATATTGATCCAAAGAAAGCTCAATAGCCTTCACCACTTTTTTAGGGTTAATACCGGAGCCCTTAAAGCGAAAATGCATGTTAATATGATTATACACCTTTGGATGTTCCTTTGACAGACCTGCTTCCACATCTATTTCCAATCCTTCAATAGGTACGCGCATTTTTTTGAGGGTCGAAACAACGTCAATGCCACTGCAACCTGCCAGGCCGCTTAATAACAAACGCTTGGGGCTCGGGCCTTCCAGGTTCTCATTTGAAGCATCTATCCGGATCGTATGTCCGTTAACAGTACTGTCAAAGAGCTCCTTTCCTTTCCACTCTGTGCTTACTTTATGTTTCATAAATCGTCGAAATTTGGATGTTCATTAGTACATTTGGCACAACAATTCGCAAAACTAATAAGTTTAATTCAAGTTATTGCGCAACTATAGCTAGAATATAGGTAGCATCTGATTTTTTTTAAAAACCTTAAATAATGAAACAAATAACACTTTTACTTTTATTTCTTTTATCAGGAACGTTGGTGTCCTTCGCACAAGATGACGTTCTGGATCAAATTGCCAGTCAGGGCTGCGACTGCATCGGCAAATTAGACGTAAGCGGTCTTAGTCAGGATGAGAAAAATATGAAATTCGGTTTCTGTCTGATGGAAAAACTGGGAGGTTTGGACCAGGCTCAGATAAAAGCACTCGGCATTGACATGACAGATCAGGCGTCTCTCCAACAATTCGGTGAGAAAGTAGGTATGAGAATGGCCGTTAAATGCCCTGATGTCATGATGAAAATTGCTCAGGTGCAGTCCGAGACTGAAATGAAAACCGTTAGTGAAGTCAATGGTACGGTCAAAGGCATCACCGGCAGTGAATTAAGTTATGTCCAGTTGGATGACGGCACCGGAGATGTCAATTCTTTTCTGTGGCTGAAAAAAGTGGATGGAGCCGAAGCTTTCGTGGGTAATCCTCAATCTATGGTAGGCAAAAAAGTCAAGATCACCTACGAAACAATGGATATTTACTCGCCCAAAACAAAGGGCTATAATTCCAAAAAGGTGATTACTGCAATAAAAGTTATCCAGTAAAAAGCTTGGCTGATAAATCCGCCTCAGGCGGATTTATCAGCCAAGCTTTTATATACCTCTCGGCCGATCGTGACTACTAATGGACACATGCAAATGATCAGCCGTCCCTACATGCCTTAAGGTGTTAAATCCGAGCGCCCTAAAATACCAACTTACCAAGTGATTTCGCCATTCACTCTTTCCCCGCGTGCGCAGATCCACTGCATGTACGAATCCATTGCTTTGCTTATAATGTAAAGAATGATTTTTAGTAGGTAAGCCCATCTTTCCATAGTCCTCCGGATAGCGATTAGCATCTGTCAGGATCAGGTTTTTGTCCAAAATTACCAGTGTGCTGATTCCCAAACGAAGAACTGGATGGAGTGTACGAAATTCCTTTCTGACCGTGTCACTCTTAGCATTTGCAGCCGACAGATATAACAAGCCGGGGGCACAGTACACTAGTACCAGAGCCGTCACGACCCAATAAGTCCGTTTGATCTGGCTCAGTGATCCAAGGCGTCCCGTAAAGTTATACATATGGTATAGCGCATAAAACAACAGTACGATTCCACTGGCAATGATCCCCCCAATCACCGCCAGCCAGGGATAAACCTGGTAATCCCAATGAAGGAAAACGCTTACTCTCACTAATAGAAAAAAGGGAAGGATGATAAAAAAGAGCAAACGTATAATAAAGAATAAAAATCGCTTCATAACAAAAGGTGTATCGGCAGGAAAATACGTCCTTAAAAAGGAGATATCTAATTTTTTTTACTAATACTTAAATATGTTCTATGAACGCCGAAAAGGTCTTTGGGGTATTTCGACCTTCATAGACCTAAATCCGCTTTCGTCGCTTTTTCCACGATTTTCACCGTAAAAATTGGCAGAATGAGCCTCCTCCGGACCATATTAGCCCTAAAACAATCCAATCTTTCATGGAACCTGAATCGTGTGTGCGTAAATTTCTTGCTGTATTAATCTTAATTTTAGGAAGTGTTCCTGTTTTTTGCCAGGCTCCCAGCCTATTCGATCAAATGTACGGCCAGGAAGTGGTGAAGGTCACCTTAAAAACTAATATTGATGATTTTCTCGAAAACCGAAGGAATAGTGATTACATCCCCGCCCAGTTTGTTTTCACCGATCAGGGCGGCCGGGAGCATGATTTGGGTATAAAAATCAGGGTAAGAGGGAAATATCGCAGAATGAAATGTGACCTGCCTCCCATCAAACTCAATTTTGACAAAGACGAATTACGCGAACTTGGTTATTCCGATTTTGACAAGTATAAGTTAGTCACTCACTGCCTGGATTCCCAAGAAGGAGAAGATGTAGTGCTGCGCGAACACCTGGTTTACCAACTACATAACATTATCACTCCGCATAGTTTTCGCACTCAATTAATTGAGGTTACCTATCTGGACACCGGAAGCGGGGAGCAGTCAACACACTATGGCATCATCATTGAAAATACAGATGAGATGGCCCGGCGAATCGGCGGGGCTGTTTGCGATGATTGTTATGGAGTCAACCGCAAATTTAATACAGATAATTTATTGCGAACCAGTGTTTTCCAATATATGATCGGGAATACGGACTGGTCGATCGCCGAACAGAAAAACATCAAAGTCCTGGCTGCAGAGCAATCAAATACCTTTCAATTAGTCAGCTACGATTTTGACTTTTCCGGGCTGGTGGATGCCCCTTATTACGTACCTACTGTAGAACTTGGCCTTGGTTATCGAGAGCGTTATTATAAAGGTTTGGCCTGTACCGAAACACAAATGCTGGAAACCTTGGATTATTATAAAACTAAAGAGGACCTTATCTTATCGGCTGTGGATGAACACCCATTTCTTACCCGACGTAGTAAATTTGATATCAAGCGTTATTTGGGATCTTTCTTCAAGCAAATTGATAATGAGTCGGGCCATAAACGCATTAAAGGCCTGGCTTACATAGATTGAGCTTTCTTCGGTTTTGAGAATCTGCCGAACCTATAGGAGGGACAGACAGCCTCTAGGCCGCTTCCTTCGTTTTGTAAATATTCATCCTAACTTGATTAGATATTTCACAAGCTGAAAGAAAGATCTTATTTTTAAAAATCGATCTGAATTTTAAAACCCAGAACTAAATCTTTAGCAACTCCCTCTTGCTAAACCGGACTCTTATATTACATATTAAACAACTCATTCACAATGAAAACCATCAGCCCGCAAACGAAACGGTTCGTATTGCCGATCCTTTTTTTCATTTCGGTTCCCCTATTCCTTCTATCTCAGGAGCAGAAGGAAGTCCCCAAAACTAAGAAAACCAGTATTTTCGAGCTTTTCCTCTCCGATGACTATACGGAATTAAATATGACATTCGACTTCAAAAAATTGGACGAGCTGAAAAAAACTGACGAGTACATGCCCGCGAGTTTGGAGCTAGATGTTCCTCATAATGCGGTCAGAAACTGGGACATCGAAATAAAAGCCAGAGGCAGATATCGTCGCCGGATCTGTGATTTCCCTCCTATAAAATTAAAGTTTGACAAAAATGACCTGGCGGAAGGCGGTTATAAAAAGGATAATGACATGAAGCTGGTCACTCACTGTATAGATGATTACTCAGGTAAGGAAAACGTTTTGAGGGAATTTTTAACCTATAAATTATACGAAATCTACAGCGACCGATATTTCCGCACGCAACTCTTGAAAGTGAACTACTTTGACAGTGAAAGTAAGAAAAAGATGAAAGGAATCGGCATCCTGATAGAGGACAATGAGACGGTAGAAAGGAGATTAAATGGAAAAGTTTGTGATGAATGCTATTCAATAGCTCATGACTCTTTCTACGTAGACAATTTGCATATCACAGCTTTGTTCCAGTATATGATCGGTAATGCGGATTGGTCCATGGCGATGGTCAGGAATGTTGAGATGATGAAGGGCGAAGAACAAGACAAGTACTTCATGGTCCCTTACGATTTCGACTTTTCAGGCCTTGTTAATGCCAGTTATGCTGTACCCAATACGAATTACAACCAAACCTCCATTCGCGACCGCATTTACCTCGCACCCTGCGAAAACATCAATGAGCTGAAACCATATGTTGAATATTTCAAATCAAAAAAGGATGAGGTACTTGAGTATATTAAAAACTTCAAAGAATTATCTGCCTTTTCCAGAAGAGACATTACGGGGTATATCAATAGCTTTTATGATAGCTTAGAGGATGAGAGTTTTTACTCAGGCCTTCTTAAAAATTAAAAAGGTTCAGGGGCAGCAGCCCCTGAACCTTTTTAATTATTCATCACTATTCTGATCAACCAATGGTTTTTCATTTCGATTGGCCAATTCCCAGGCGGTAGCAAAAACCAGCTGAGCGCGCTTAGCCAACAGTCCGTAGTTGATTTTATCAGGCGTGTCAGTTGCCTTATGGTAATCGGCATGTGTCCCGTTAAAATAGAAGATCACAGGAATGTTATTCTTCGCAAAGTTATAATGGTCAGAACGATAGTAAAAACGGTTAGGATCATCTTTATCATTGTACTTATAATCCATCTTCAATCCGGGAAGATATGTAGAGGATACCGACTCATGCACGGCATGCAAGGTTGAAGACAACATGGTAGAGCCGATGATATACACATAATCGGGATTGCTTTCATGTTCTGGGTCTACCCGGCCGATCATGTCAATGTTAAGATTGGTGACGGTCTTGTCCAAAGGATAAATGGGGTTATCGGTATAATACCTGGAACCCAGCAAACCCTTTTCTTCTCCGGTAACAGCCAGGAACAAAATACTTCTTCTTGGGCGGATGCCGTCCTTCGCTGCACTGGCAAATGCATTGACCACTTCTAACAGACCAACTGTTCCTGAGCCATCATCATCTGCCCCATTGTATACTTCTCCGCCATTGATCCCCACATGGTCATAATGTGAAGAAACTACAATAATTTCATCTGCCTTGTCAGTACCTTTAAAAAAGCCAAGCACATTATCAGAAGTAATTTTTCGGCTGCTGTAATCTACTGCAACATCAATTGTTGTGGTATACAATCCTCCCAGAGGCGCTCCTTTCTTATTTTTTTTCTCAATATTTTTGAGAAACTTGGCGGGATCTTCTCCGAACATTTTGGCCAGCGCTTCGGGAGAAGCGAGGAACTGAGGGAACCCTTGTCTTCCAGAGTTATTGCTCTCGCCATCTTCCATAGAAATGCGAGGCTTCGCTGCCATTCTGCCCCAGAAAGAGAAGCGAGTCTGAAATTCTTCTTCGGTCGGGTAGGTTACAACCACAAAGGCCGCCCCTTTATTTCTCAGTTCATTCACACGCGAGCGCATTCTTCCCAGGTCTTCAAACAGCGGCTTTCCATCCTTCCCGGCAGGTGTACCGTCTATCAGCACTACTCCTTTATCTTTTATATCCAGACCTTCAAAGTCATTGTATCCGTCTTTTTCAATGCCATATCCTAAGAATACCAGTTCTTTGGTACTTGGTTCAAGGCTAAAGGAACTACTGGGAACAAAATCCTGCTTAAAAGCGGCTTCATAATTGGCATTTCCCATTTTAGCATTTGTGACAGAGGAAGAACGAAAAGGAATGGTTTGGTAATAAGGGTTAGGACTATCTTTTACAGGGCCTTCTAAACCATTTTTCAGAAAATGCTTTGACACATAAGTAGCAGCCATCGCCTGGCCTTTGGTTCCGGTTTCCCTTCCCTCAAAGTCATCGGATGCCAGAATATACAGATGGTCTTTTAACTCCTCTGCGGTAATGGTTTTCATATATTTTTTCAAAACAGCGGCATCTGCCTCCAAATTTGCTTTTTGCGCCATGAGCTGAAAACTCATGAAACAGGGGAATAAGAGTAGCCAGCCTACCCTTTTTTGTAATAGATCCATGTTTATTGTTTTAATTTAAAGGTAAAGAATCATTAATGATATGGACTTGGGATGTTTTCAGAAAATGTTTCCAAAGATAAAAAGATATTTACAATATTTAAGTCATCATCTCTTTCCTGAAAACGCTCTTTTGAGCTCTTTACCCTATGTATTCTTTTCTTTCAACCAGCGTATAAAAGGGTTCTTCATGTACTAAATAGCCCTGATCGTAGCAAAAAAAATAAATGCTTCCCTTTTGAGTGATATATCGATTGGTGAAGTAATTAAAATTAAAACCAGCTTCAATCAATAGCGCTTTGTGGACTGTCTTCTTACCTTTCGGGTTGAGCCGTGCCAGGATATTCCGGTTCTTGCACAGAATTCGGTTAATCCGGCGCCTCAAATTGATATGATCTGCATTGATCCGGTTGTTGTAGCTACTCCTGCAATGATCGGAACAAAATTTTTTGTCGGATCGACCATTAAATTCATCCTGGCATTCTAGACAGTATCTTGACATTACCATGCTAAGCTTTCGATTTTGAATTGAGATCATTACCCTCTTTCCCTAAGTTACCGTAAGTATCGGATTCCATCAAGCGGGCGCTCGGAAATGATAGGTTTTGCAATAGTTTGCAAGGATTTGGAAAGCTAATAAGAGGGTTTATTCATTCAATAACATCCAATTTCGGCCCACATCCATTTTTACGCCATTTGGGAAAACAGCTTTAAAGTCCGTATCAAAAAACTGCTGGCTTTTGAGTCGGTCTTGTGCATTCAGAGCTAAACGATTATATAACAACAAACCCTCCGGACGAAGCATGGCCTTTAAGTTATTCAGAAAGTCGATTGATTCAAATTGGGTGGGAATCGTGTCATCAAAAAAAATATCCATACAGATCATGTCAAAACTTTCCTCCGACTGACTGACAAAGGCCAGGGCATCGGCATGGATAACTTCAATGGGAGCATGGAGGTGCTTCAAAACATATTTTTCGGCTAAATGAATAACCGCCTCATCAAATTCGACGATGGTATACTGAAACTCTCGTTTGAATTTCTTTTCAAGCATGAGTGGTATACTGCCTAAACCCAGGCCAAGTATCAATACCTTTTCTCCCTTCCAGGAAGTAATGTTCAGTTTTTGAAAAGCCCTGAGGAAGTTGGAATATAATTCCCCATAAGAATAGATTGCATTAGGCGAAACCAGCTGATACTGCCCCTGGATATATAAAACCTGTAGCATTTCGTGCTCATCGCTGGAAATAGTCTCAATCGGTACTTCCCAGAAGTAGCTCATCAATGTTTTCCACCATGCTTGCTTCATAGGCTAAACATTCATTTCAACCAGCTAGGTCTCCCACCTTCTGAACTTCGCTGTATCTTCAAATACACGAAGCAAGATGAGTCGGTCCTGTACAGAGAAGGCCTGTTTTCTTCTCTGCATCACCAATTCGGCGGTTTCGAAGGCCTTGTCTGATCGATGGGTCATAAAGCCATTAGCGGTGCTCCAGCTAAAAGAAGGAATAAAATTACGAGGATAGCCCACTCCATGGATATTGCAGCCTACTCCTATCACGGTTCCGGTATTAATCATCACATTAATTCCCGTTTTTGAATAATCACCCATAATTAAGCCACAAAACTGAAGGCCGGTGTCGATGAATTTTTCCTTTAAATAGCTGTAGGCTTTAACCTGAGAATAATTATTTTTTAAATTAGAAATATTCGTATCAGCTCCCAAATTACACCATTCTCCCAACACAGAATCGCCCAGATATCCATCATGTCCTTTATTCGAGAAAGCCTGTAGGACAGAGTTGTTAATCTCGCCTCCTCCTTTGCACCACGGTCCGAGGGTCGTTGCTCCGTATACTCTTGCTCCCATTTTTAAAATGGACTGTTCACAGAGTGCTAAGGGGCCTCTGATCATACATCCCTCCATGATTTCTGCATTCTTGCCAACATAGATAGGCCCCTTGCTCGCATTTAGGGTGGCACACTCCACCTTGGCCCCTTCCTCAAGAAAGATGGCTCCCTCTCCTACCACTCGATTGGATTTACTAAGAGGCTGGGACTTTCTACCTTTAGTGAGCAGTTCAAAGTCAGCTTGGATAGCCTCGCCGTTAATTCTAAAAATATCCCAGGGATAATCAATTTTTAAATATTCGGTTCCTTCCAGATCAAGCCCACTCAATTCATGGATTTCTTCATCATTGATCAGCTTTTCGAATTGGCGTTCATCGAGCTTAGCTACTACCAACTCATCTCCGCGTAGGTAGGCCTGATTAAACTCCATATAGCGAATGAGAGAACAAAGCTGCTCGGATGGTAGTACGGAGCCGTTGATCACATAGTTCTCATCACCATAATCGATGGGATATTTCTCCGCCAGATAATCTTGTGTGATGTACGAAAAAGTATAGCCTTCGCCCAGCCACTTTTCCCATTTCTCACGAATAGTTAATATGCCGACCCGAAGTTCACAAACCGGCCGTGTGTAGGTGAGCGGTAAAAGCTGATCTCTCACTTCATTATCGAAGAGGATAACATTTGCCATTTATTCTGGAACATTTATTTTCGAAAAATACAATTTTACCAACAAATATATAGTCAAAAGCCCTTACTCTGTACAGAATAAGGGCCCTTTTTACAGCAAAAAAAAGAATGAATCTATTTTTCTTCTTCCGTCGCTGTTTCTTTCTTCTTATTGAACTTAGCAAACTTGCGGTTGAACTTGTCAATACGTCCGGCTGTATCCACAAACTTCATCTTACCGGTGAAGAATGGATGTGAAAAACTGGAGATTTCCAGCTTCACTAATGGGTACTCTTTGCCGTCTTCCCAAACAATGGTGTCCTTTGTTGGTGCGCAAGAACGCGTAATGAATGCCTTATCCGCGGAAAAATCCTTGAATACGACCATTCTATAATCATCTGGATGGATATCTTTTTTCATCTTCTTAAACCTTTTCTTTTTACGGACTGCAAAGATAAGATATTTTTTGAAGTTTTCAAGGATATCATTGAGCTAGTTTTTTTTGTCCCATGTTTTACTATCTACCTTCTACCAACAAGTTGCTTAAAATATCTAATTTTATGCCCTTAGAAAACAAACCAACTAATAAACTACCCAATTAATGAGTATCCCTACCGGCTTCAAAAAAAGTGCCGCTATGGTCGTGCTGCGACACAAAGAACAACTTTTACTACTGAAAAGAGCAAATCCTCCTCATCCCGGGAAATTCCTGCCCGTGGGTGGCAAGCTGGAACCGTTCGAGGATCCTTACTCCGCCGCGCTGCGAGAAACAGAAGAAGAAACCGGTATTCGACTCGACGCCCTCACCTTTTCCGGTATCCTGATCGAAACCTCTCCTTTTGCCTACAACTGGCAAAGTTCCATCTATATTGCCGACATTGACTATCGCCTTCCTCCTCCCTGCGATGAAGGTGACTTGGTGTGGATCCCCTATCAGGATGTTTTCACTATTCCAACTCCCGAAACTGACCGGCACATCTACCTTTATATTATGCAAAACAAGCCTTTCGTTTTTAATGCCATCTACGATGATCAGATGACTTTGACTAGAATGACCGAGGAAATTGAAGGGAAAATTGTCCATGGTCAACAAGCTAATTAAATAGGCCAGTTGGCCTATTTAATTAGCTTGTTGACTGCTTATGCAACCTATTTCGTTTCTTTTGCACCAAGGTATCCAAAAGCTACGCAAGCTTAGATCTGTTTTGTCATCCAAAGAACAAAGATGATGAAGTAAAGTGGAAAAATCCTCTGGCAACTCCACTCTAATTTCAAAACAAGGTCAAAAAAAACGATCCATTGGATACCAAAAACAAAAAACTTTTAGAAGCCTGCAAAAAAGGGAACCGTCAAGCCCAGCGTCAACTGTATGACCAGTACAAGGGGAAAATGTTTGTTCTCTGTCAGCGCTTTGCCAATAGTCGGGAAGAGGCCGAAGACCTCCTGCAAGAAGGGTTTATTAAGGTTTTTCAGTGCCTTGATCAATACCGTGAGGAAGGTCCGCTGGGTGCCTGGGTGCGAAAGGTGATTTTGAACGTAGCTTTGCAATATATCCGAAAACAGCGCAACAAATTTGTTTCACTGGAGGAAGATCAAATGGAATATTTTTTACACCAACAAGAAGCGGAACCTAATGAAGGGAACAATGCTCAGGATCTGATAAAATTATTACAGCGGTTACCTCCCGGCTTCCGGACCGTACTGAACCTTTATGTACTTGAGGGGTATACCCATCAGCAAATTGCAAGAGAATTAAATATTTCGGTGGGTACTTCTAAATCCCAGCTAAACCGCGCCAAAGCCTATTATAGAAAGTTGCTGGAAGACAATTTAATGAAATCCAACCTAATTAAGTGAATGCAAGTCATTGCATTCATTTGATAAGGCCCTAAAAGACAATAAGCTGATTATGAATGAAAATTTACCTGAAAAAGATCATTTAGAGCAATTCCTCCGGGAAGGCCTGGAAGGCTATGAGGAAAGCCCTCCGGAATCGGTTTGGCTGGGCATTTCCAGTCAGCCTCATTCCGCTCCTTCTCAGGCAATCCTGTACAGGAAACGACTCATATGGATCAGTTCCGCAGCAGCGATGATATTGATTTTACTGGTGGCTCAACACTTTTACTTCCAGTACCGAATTCAGCAATTGCAGGAAGTCATTTCGGAACAACATCAAGCTGAAGAACCAACAGAGGATGCGGCCTTATCCGATCAAGGCCTTTTTAATTCAGCAGTTCCTTCAAAAGAAGGCCAAAGCGATGTTTTTTCCCCAGAATCTCCTGATCTGCTTCCTACAGATGAGCCTTCGCCAGGTAAAAGCATCTCCGAACAAAAGTCAACAGCTAGTGATGCATCGAGAGGAAGGAAGCCGCTTCTTGTTCCGGCTTTCCCTTCCTCTCCTCATAAAGAAACTGGAATATTGCTACGGGACTCCTTAAACAAGGCTAATTCTTTGCCTGAAGCCGTCGATAGTTTAGAAACCATTCGGTCAAAACCGAGGGTCATTGCCGAACGTGAAGCAGTAGCTCCGTTTCAAGCCTTAGATGTCCGGTCAGAAGTAACTAGGATGCAGGAAAAAGAAGTGCCGGCCATCCAGGCCTTTACACCGCCCATTCAGCCATTAAGGCACAAGCGGCTTCAATTGGAAGCTTTCCTCAAAAGAGGGGTCAATTCTTATACTCAATCCATTGAAAGACTACCGGATATACCTCCTTTTATCAAAGAGCCGGCACAAAGAAAGCTTCAATCCAGCCAAAGCATTCAGGCAGGTGTTCAGGCAGGCCTGCGTATTAGCCCAAGATGGACCCTGATATCCGGACTGCTTCATCAGCAAAGCAACAAACAGGAAACGCACCAACTATCCTTTTTACGGCGGGACAGAAAAGGGCATATTCCCGGCCAGTCCGGCGGTCCCGAAGCTTTCAAATATGACTATCAATATAAACTGAACTGTTCAAGTGGCTTAGTAGACATGGAATTAAGCCTGGTTCAGCGCAATACAGATGTAATCCCTGAGGACGACAGTTCTTTTGATATTGAAGTCCTGACAGAAGAATCGAATAGTAGTTGGAGTGTTCCTCTTCTATTAGAGTATCGAGCAGGCAATCAACGATTCAAACCTTTTATCCGAACAGGGATATTAGCTCACTTTGGAATAGATAATCAATTTGAAGTAAAAAACGTAAGTACCCCTGATGATTTTCTTATTCAACAACCACAGGAGAGGTCCAGAGGAATGTTGGCCTACGAGGCAGATCACAGGATCGATTTCATGTTGAGCCTGGGTGTAGGTTATCAAATAAGCAAAAATTGGAGCTTGAATGTCATGCCAAGTTATACCTCCAGCCTCACAGACAGTAACCGGCATCCTTTAATTGAAGGAAAAAGTCGTAATTGGGGAGTAGGGACTTCTTTGCAGTATACATTTTAAGAGAAGCGGTTGTGTAAAAACTCGTTCCTCGTTTTTACCCACCCCAGAAAATTTTATTTAGGAGGTCGTTTTAAGAAAAAAACAAAGTTTTTTTCTTAAAACGACCTCCTAAAAGAATATTATTGGTTGTGTGAAAAGGCCGTAGGACTTTTTACACAACCCCTTCTTTTACTAGAACCTGGTTTGCAAATAATGTGGTAAAATAGACCTCCAGGTCGGCCAGTCATGCCTCATATCCGGGCCCCAAATGTCCAACTCATGTGGAATCCCTTTAGAATGAAGGATACCGGACAATTGCCGGGAAGCTCCCGGATCTTCATAATCTCCAGAGCCTGTGACAAGATGAATGTTTTGTTTTTGACGAAGCATTGGTAAATAGTGCCCGTCATTCAAATTCGGAAGAT
>JAUIKE010000327.1 GCA_030430845.1 Bacteroidia bacterium
CCATTAGAACTTATTCCTCGCGCCTCGTAGGTAGATTGGCTAACCTCCACGACATTGTGGACCCCCTCAATATCAAAAACGACGGTATCCCCAACGGTTACATTCAAGGTGGAGGGCACAAAAACAAACCCGGAATTAGTTACAGTATGCTTAGTAGCCAAGCCTGGCGTTAGAAATAGCATACCCCATACAATCAAGAGTAAAGATTGAACTTTCATATTTATCTTTTTTGTAAAAAAATGAGTTTGAGCTAATGTGTTTTGCTTGTTTGGTAAGCTGCTTAACAGATAATCCTGCAACTAATGAGAGATACGATGTGTCCGTAGCGATTGGATTTCTGTCATCCAAAAAAATTAGGATGATGTAAAGGTGAGATTTATTATAAATCGGCGCATCCTCCAAAAAGAGGGATTCAAAAAAATCCCCCTTTTTGAGGATGTTTGGAATAATTAGTGCAATAACTCAAAAGGATCCTCCGACAAGCCGAGCGCTGTCCAATCCTTCCCGCTTTTCACATTCGTCACTTCTGCATTATAGCTGCCCAGCAAAATGTGAGAAGCAGCATATTTAGCGCCTGTTGGCAAGGTCTGCCAATCTTCCCAGGAAGCGCTAATGCCTCCGATAGGCAAAATACTTACCCACATTTGATAAGCTTTAGGCAGACCATTCTCATCTAAAATCCATAGGTAGGTATCTCCCGGAGTCGCACCACCGCTGGAATAGCTAATCAATAACCCCTGTCCTTTTCCCTCTGGCAGCTCAACTATACCTCGCTCTGTGCCTGGGTCAAAAATTTTGGTAGGTGCCAGAAACCAGAAAGAGTCATTGAAAAAGGAGTTCAAGGCTGTTTGAAGCATTTTTTTCTGTTCCGCTCCATCTAGTTGTTCTCCTTCCGAAAATACAATACCATTCCTTTTGGAGGGATCAAGCAACGCCATGTTATCATCTCCCCATTTTACCTGTACCAGATTCCTTTCCCGGTCCCATACAAAAGAATTACGCCCGGCAAAAGTCCAACTGACCCAATGAGTTGTATCCCAGGCAGGCTTATTCACGGCCTCCAACATTTTTTCAGCTAACTGATCGGCCTTCGCAGAAGGCACTAATTCAGGCCGAGGCTGGTGAATAATGATAAGGGCAATAATGGGAATCAGCAATAAGCCCAAAATAACCAAGAGGGTGGTTTTCAACCATTTTTTCATAGTCAAGTGGTTTCCTGTTAAAAAAAGCGTGATTAAATATGAGGATACAACAATAAAATGCTCGGAAGGATCACATAATCAATGGATAAGTTGAATTAAGACAGAGCAACACTACTAACTATGAACATATTTTCATATTTTTGTTCTTTAGATTGTTCTCTTTTCTAAATGATGTTTTTTCAAACCATACATAAACCAATTTTTATGGAAAAAAATCATAACGGCTCCGGCATCAACTTATCGGATACAGAAGCAGGCAGGCAAGTGCAGGCCCGGCTTTCCGATGAGCGCACGCTGGAAGCTATCAACCATCTGCTGGCCAGGATCGATACGCTGGAAAAAGCCGTAGATGACCTGTCTGTGCTGATGCAGCAAGGTCCCGGCCTGGTGGCTATGGCTGGCGATATGGTGGATGAAACCTATCGCGAAGCTAGTACAAGAGGTGTTAACTTAGATGACCGCATTAAAAATGCGCTACATATGGCCGAAAAATTGACGGCTCCTGAAATGGTCACTCGCGTAGAAAGCCTCAATAAAATGAGCGAACAACTTCCCGGCATGGTGGCCATGATCATGGATATTGTTGACGAAAAGGTACGCACGACGCTGGAAAACGGCTTTGATCCTTCCGCTTTATCACATATAGCCGGTGTAGCCAATACTGCACTAACCAACGCAAAAAGCGAAGCTCGAAAAAAAGTAAGCATTTTCGGATTGTTCAAAGCATTAAATGATCCGGATCGCCAAAAAGGACTAGGCTTCCTTTTGAGCTTCCTGAAACACTTTGGACGGATTATATAAATCCATTTCGAAAAGCTGTGCTAAAGTCAATTTAAATCATCGATAAATAAAAAAACAAATAATATCATGTCACATCATCAAGTCTTAATAGTCGGAGGAGGTAGCGCAGGGTTGACAGTAGGCGCTATTCTGCGCAATCACGAAGACGCTCCAAACGTCACCATCGTTGATCCAAGTGAAAAGCATTATTACCAGCCGATCTGGACCTTAGTTGGGGCCGGCGTTTTCCCAAAAGAAGTTTCTGAAAGAGCGGAGTCGGAATATATCCCGAACGGAGCGGAATGGATAAAAGAGGCCGTCGCTTCTTTCGACCCGGACAATAACAGCATCACCCTGGCCAACGGCGAGAAGCATACCTATGACGTTTTAGTGGTCGCAGCCGGTATTCAGATAGACTGGAACAAAATTCCCGGTCTGGCCGAAAGTGTCGGAAAGCCCGGCACCGGAGTATGCAGCAACTATTCCTACGAAACGGTAGAAAGCACTTTTGAGAACATTAAAAATTTGAAAGAGGGAACCGCTCTTTTCACGCACCCTTCCACTCCTATCAAGTGTGGCGGGGCCCCGATCAAAATTACCTACCTGGCTTCTGACTATTGGAGGAAACACGGGGTAGCCAGTAAGATCACCAAGAAATTCATCAAAGGAGGCCCCGGTATCTTTGCCGTGCCTAAGTATGCTAAAACGCTGACAGAAGTAGCGGATCGCTACAATATCGAGCGGGTTTGGAATACAGATTTGGTAGAAATTCGTCCGGATAGCAAAGAAGCGGTCTTCAAACATATGGAAAGCGGAGAAGAAACCGTTGAGAAATACAATATGATCCACGTGACGCCTCCAATGAGCGCTCCTGATTTCATTAAGTCCAGCCCTTTGGCTGCCGACTCCGGATGGGTAGAAGTAGATAAAGAGACCACTCAACACACGCGCTATCCAAACGTCTTTTCATTAGGCGATTGCAGTAACCTCCCAACTTCCAAGACGGGGGCTGCCATCCGCAAACAAGCTCCGACAACTGCTAAAAACATTTTGGCCTTCCTAGGCGGGAATGAGTTGCCGAAACATTATGACGGCTATACTTCCTGCCCGCTCGTGACCGGCTACGGAAGCCTGATCATGGCCGAATTCGACTACAATAAAGTACCTGCCGAAACTTTCCCATTTGATCAATCCAAAGAGCGGTATAGTATGTATGCCTTGAAAGCGTATGGACTGCCTCGAATGTATTGGCACGGGATGTTAAGGGGAAGAGAGTTTTAAGTAAAAAGGGGGTTGTGTAAAAAGTCCTTCGGCCTTTTCACACAACCAATAATATTCTTTTGGGAGGTCGTTTTAAGAAAAAAACAAAGTTTTTTTCTTAAAACGACCTCCCAAATAAAATTTAATGGGGTGGATAAAAACGAGGAACGAGTTTTTACACAACCTCCCTTTTTTATTCATACTTCAAAGTATCTTTAGGATTCAAGCGCGCCGTCCGGATCGCATGCCAGCCTACCGTAAGAATGGTTAGTACTAAAACCAATATCAGTACCAGGCCGAACAACCAATAATTCATCCCTGCCTGATAAGCGAAGTTCTCCAGCCAGCGGCGGATAACCAACCAGGCAAGGATTAAGCCCGGCAAGGCAGACAAAGCCACCAGCCACAAAAAGTCCTTAGATAATAAAAGCACAATATCCTTCAGGCCTGCTCCGAATACCTTTCGAATCCCCATTTCCTTCGTTCTTTGTGCTGCCAGGTATGAAGTGAGACCGAACAGTCCTACAAATGCGATAAAAACGGTAAGGATGGAAAAATAAAAGAAAATACGACCTCTCCGCTGATCCGCTTCATATCGCTCTGACAACATACCGTCCAAAAAAGCATACTCAAAACGAGCGCCCGGAAAAACTTCTGACCAGGTTTTCTCTATGGTCCGCATTCCGGATCGAATGTCAGGCCCCAACTGAATCGCAACATTAGTAGATGCCCTGGTCCATCTGAATAGTTGAGGGACAATAGGGTCATGAAGGGAGCTTTGGTGAAAATCCTCTACCACTCCAATTATTTCAAGATAATTGGGATTGCCCCAATCTCCAAGTTTAATCTTTTTGCCTAAAGGCTCCTCTCCCAGTTCAAAAAAGTCAACCAAAGCCTGGTTAATGATCACTGCTCTAGAAGAATCAGAAGGGAAATCCGGTGAAAAGGTTCTTCCTTTTACCAGCTGAACATTCATCGCATCGAAGTAATCATTATCAATAAGAGCACGTCGGACGAAAACAGGCTCAGAGCCTTCCACACTAACGGGGCCTCGAACCATTCCTCCTACTCCGGGAATGAAGTTGGAGGTCCCTATCGAGAGAATATCCGGACTAGCCAGTAAGCTCTGTTTCAGGACAGGCCACTTCCGCTGCGCCTCCTGCCCGGATAGCGTCAGTTGCACTCGTCTGTCCTGATCAAAACCTAGGTCTTTATCCCTTAAATATTCCAATTGCTGATAGATCATGGCCGTACAGGATAGAACAAAGATGACCACTGCAAACTGAAATGCCACCAAAAACCTTCTGAGCGGAGCAGGCTTAACGAGTCGACCTTTTAAAACGGCAATCGGTTTAAAAGAAGACAGGAAAAAGGCCGGATAGCTCCCTCCGATTATTCCCTGCATGATGACGATGCTGAGCATCCCTATGACCAGCCAGGTTTGTCCTAGTCTCTCAGCCGACAGGTTCAGGTCCAGTACCGTATTGATTGGCTTAATGAAACCCACCACTAATAGAATAGCGAAGCTAAGAGCCACTAAAGTATAAAAAAGTGATTCTGTAAGAAACTGGCCGATTAGTTGCTTCCTTTGAGAGCCCATTACTTTTCTTACGCCGATTTCTAAGGCTCGCTTTGTGCCTTGGGCCGTTACCATATTAACATAGCTGATAAATGAAATGATCAGCAAGAGTACACCTACGACACTAAAGATGTAGATGTACATCCGTCCATTCGTATCGGAAAAATGAATTTTTGGCAGCGCCACCAGCTGATGACTCGCATTCACCAGGATCTGATCATCTTCCGTTTCGAGGTATTTATCATAGATCTCCGTCATTTTGGGTTCGAAGGCCAAAGGATCTGCTTCCGAATTAAGCAACAAATAGGTAGTGACGAAAAACTCTCCAAAACCATATCTGTCTTTATATGGATCCGTATCAGCGGATAGGAGAGCATGGGTATAAATACTGGTATTACGGGGAAGATTCTGAAAAACAGCAGTGACCTCAAAAGCATAAGTCTCTTCTTCATTCAAACTTCGATGGGAAAGGTCGGTTTCCAGAATTTGTCCGATGGGATCCTGCAAACCAAATATTCGCTCAGCTAAATCCTGAGACAGCATTATCTTTCCGGGGCCTTGCAAAGCTGTCGAAGGGTCTCCTTTGATAATGGAAAAGTTAAACACTTCTAATGCCGCAGCATCTGCTACCCATACTTCTTCTTCTTCAACTGTTTTGCCATGATACCGAAACGCCGGTCGTTCATTATTATAAAAGTTATAAAACCGAACACTCCCTTCCACTTCAGGATAGTCCTGTTCAATAAGAGGCCCGAGCCGGGCCGGCGTACCTTGCCATTCCACATCAATCACCCTTTGCCGGGTATTTATGGCCTTCGTTTCAATT
>JAUIKE010000328.1 GCA_030430845.1 Bacteroidia bacterium
AAATAAAATTTAATGGGGTGGGTAAAAACGAGGAACGAGTTTTTACACAACCCCATAGCATCTGTTTTTGGTCATCAGCTAAAAAATTCGGGATGTCTCATGTTAACCAATTACTTACCTTACCTTACCTTCCCATCCATCCGCCATCCACCAGCATAACCGTTCCACTCATATAATCAGAAGCTGCCGAAGCGAGGAATACAGTCGGCCCCTTAAAATCATCCGGCTCCCCCCAGCGGCCTGCGGGAATTCGGCCGAGTATAGATTCATTCCTGGTCGGATTGTTTCTCAAAGCTTCAGTATTATCCGTAGCGATGTAGCCAGGTGCGATGGCATTGACCTGCACCCCCTGGCCGGCCCATTCGTTGGACAAGGCCATGGTCAGCTGTCCGATGGCTCCTTTGGAGGCCGCATAGCCCGGCACGGTAATGCCACCCTGGAAAGTCAACAGAGAAGCGGTGAAGATGATTTTCCCGCTACCTCTGGCGATCATATCCCGGCCAAATTCACGGCTGAGGATAAACTGTGCATTTTGGTTGACCTCGATCACTTTATCCCAATAATCATCAGGATGCTCAGCGGCCGGCTTGCGCAAAATGGTACCGGCATTGTTGACTAGGATATCCGGTGTTCTGTTCTCAGATTTGAGCTGTTCGATAAAAGCGTACAACGAAGTACGATTGGAAAAATCGCATTGATAGGCTTTGAAGGATCGGCCCAGGGCTGTTACGGCTTTTTCAATGTCGGAGCCTTCCAGTTCCAGACTGGCGGAGACGCCTATGATGTCGGCCCCTGCTTCAGCTAATCCTTCCGCCATGGCGAAGCCAATACCTCTTTTGCAACCTGTTACGAGGGCGAGTTTTCCTTCTAAGGAGAATTTATCTAGGATCATTAGTTTGTTCTTTTAATAATGATAGTTTTATTTTACCGCCCCGGTACGGGCCCGAACCGGGCGGTAAAAAAATCACAATACATCTTTTAATGCCACTCCATCCATATCGGTAAAGGCCTTGTTCTCTCCCCCCATTCCCCACACAAACTTGTAGGCCGCTGTTCCGGCGCCCGCGTGGATCGACCAGGGAGGAGATATAACTGCATCCTCATTGTGCATGGCAATATGACGTGTATGCTGCGGCTGGCCCATAAAATGAACCACAATGTGATCTTCAGGCACATCGAAATAGAAGTATACCTCCATACGACGGTCGTGTGTATGGGGTGGGAAAGTATTCCAAATACTTCCTTCGGCCAACTCTGTATAACCCATCACCAATTGACAGCTCTGAATCCCATCTTCGTGAATGAATTGGAAAATGGTCCGCTCATTGGAGGTAGTCTTAGAGCCGAGATCTACCACATTAGCGTCGCTCTTAGCCCCTTTGACAGTTGGATATTCCTTGTGTGCAGGCGTAGAATTTAGGTAGTATTTGGCTGGGTTTCCAGCATCGGCGCTGGCAAAAGTCACTTCTTTTTTTCCTTTACCCACGTACAGCATTTCCAGATTGTCCAGTTCAAAGCTTTCTCCATCCACTGTAACGGTTCCTTTGCCACCTGTATTAATAACCCCTAACTCTCTGCGCTCCAGGAAGTAATCGGATTTAAGTGCATTATAAGTTGGAAGGCTTAAAGATTTATTCACCGGGCATATGCCGCCGTAAATGAATCGATCATAATGCGTGTAGATCATTTTTACGGCATCTTCCTGCATAAGGCCGCCGGTATGGAATTCTTTTCTGAGTCTTTCGGTGTCGTACGATTTAACATCCTCCGGATGTACTGCATATTTAATTTGCATAATGGTTCTTTTTTATTTTAGGCAGTATAGGGTAAAAAATTTGATTTTTATACTCAAAAGTTAACTTTTTAGGCGCATTTTTTCCAACTAAAAGCATGAATCCTTTAATACCGTCTTTTATACATTCCTATCTATTTCAAAATGCTTTTGTTTTTGTACTTTAAATCTCAAAGGATTACTTATTTTGCTTTTCCTGTAAAAAGCAGCTTTATGCAACTATTTTAACCATAAACTTTCCATTACCTTGGCATTCGACAAATCACCACTTGAGCTCAACCGCGACTTCGTTTACGCCCTCGACCAACTGGAAAAGGCCGGGAAAAATATGTTCATCACCGGCCGGGCCGGCACCGGTAAATCTACCCTGCTCCAGCTTTTTCGCAATACCACCCGAAAAAAGACGGTCGTACTCGCCCCTACCGGCATCGCAGCACTGAATGTCAAAGGACAAACCATCCATTCCTTTTTTGGCTTTCCGCCCAAGGTGTTAACCTCTCACGATATCAAAAAACGCCGGAACAGAAGGCTCTATAAAAACCTCGAAATCCTCATCATCGATGAAATTTCCATGGTGCGAGCTGATATGCTCGATAACATCGACTATTTCCTGCGCATCAATCGTGAGGATCCACGCCCTTTTGGAGGCGTCCAACTGATCTTTTTCGGCGATCTTTTCCAGTTGCCGCCGGTGGTGGCCTCCGATGTGGAAAGCATGCTTTTTCAACTACACTATGAATCGCCCTATTTTTTCTCGGCCCAGGTTTTTCAGGAAAAACTGGAAATGGAAATGTTGGAATTGCATAAGGTATATCGTCAGGAAAACCGTCATTTCCTGAGTCTGCTGGATGCGATCCGAATGAATGAAATAGATTATGATATCATGAACGAATTCAATGAGCGCGTGGACCATAATTTTGATCCACCGCCTTTCTACATAACACTCACCGCCACCAACGCCACTGCCAACCGAATCAATCAAAAGCGCCTGGCCCAGATTCCTTTCCCCGAAAAGATCTACCAGGCCAAAGTGACCGGGAATTTTAAACCAACTGTATACCCCACCGAAGCCATTTTAAGACTTAAACTCGAAGCGCAGGTGATGTTCATTAAAAATGATCCGGATAAAAAGTGGGTGAATGGCACCATTGGGAAAATCGTGGAACTGAAAGATGAAATGATCAAAGTGGCTATTGAGGATGATCAAGGCGTTACGAAAATAGTGGAGGTAGAAAAAATGGACTGGGAAATACTCAAATATACTTCTACCCTCACCGATCCCAACAACATCAAAACAGAAACCATCGGCACTTTCACCCAATTTCCGCTTAAACTAGCCTGGGCCATAACCATCCACAAATCACAGGGAAAAACCTTCGATAAGGTAGTCATCGATTTGGGAAGAGGTGCTTTTGAACACGGTCAAACCTATGTGGCCCTGAGTCGCTGCCGGACATTGGAGGGCATTGTACTCAAGCAGCCCTTACGCCCACGCGATGTCATGACGGATGAACGGATCATCGATTTTCACAGGCATTTTTCTTGATTTTATTTGGTTGCAGAGATCAAATTAATTTTTTAATTTCATTAAACTTGTCTTAAACCAAAATATACCATGATATGACTAGTCTGAAAAAGAGAAGAAAACAAAAAAGAGCCGCCGTACGTGATCAAAAAGAAGCAAAAAAAATCGTCACCATCGTATTGATTGCAACGATCGTGTTGATTGTATTGATGTATTTGTCATTTACGTAATTTTGGGTTCATAGTTCTGGGTTCATAGTAAGTATTAACCCAGAACTACGGACTATCTGGCCTCACCGTCCATCCACTCTGTACAATATAGGCTTCAGGCCATCATTCCAGCCGGCCAATCCGGTGGAGTCTGAGGCCAGGAAAAGCGAAGAAGTATCCTGCCTGGAAAGTTTGATCTCGCTGGATATCTCCTGATTTACCAATGGGGGTATGGTTCCCAGAAAATGTTGTCCATAAACTTGCTCCTTCGGGGCCGGTGAAGCCGGCACATCCAGATGGAGTGACTGGGCTCGACTCGGGCCATGGTCTTCCACCAGGTTTTCAAACACCGATTCCACCACTCCTCTCCTACTCTCTATCAGCGGATTGACCTGCACATAAAACAACAAGGTGGCCAGTAAGCCGCCCCAAACGGTTCCGACCACCACATATCTTTTGGTCATTCCGTACATCCCGATCACAGCCATAAAGGCCGGCATCCAGTAAACGGTCGTCACCGCCAGGGCTGCCCGAAAGCCCACGCCTCTGAATTCGAAGAAGCCATATACGGTTAAAATAACTGCCATTGTAAAGGCAAAGACCAGGTGAAGAACTGCTCCCGTTTTGACAAATGGACGATACGGAAATTTTTCGTTGAAGTAGGAGATCAACTGGCGGCCTACAACAAGGGCCAGAATTCCATGGAATGCAATTGAATGGCCGATCAAAGCGCTGAACAAACCACTTGCCAGGATAATCGTCAATTCTTCTTTGCGCTTCCATTTATTGATCATTTCGCGGATGCCGCTGATTATGAAACCCAGAAACGGAAACCAGGCTAGTATTGACAGGCCGATAAACTTCAGATAGCCCGAAGAGCCGATGCTCCAGAAAGCCGTTTGGCTTTGCCAGTCTAATAAGTTGGTAAAGTGAAATAACAAGGTGGCACCCAAAAGAGCAGCCATCGGATTCAGGCGGATCAGCAAATTTTTCTTCGGATGGAAAAAATAGAGTGCTGCCGAATACACACTCATAAACAATATACTTTCCAAAGGTTGTATCCAAACGGCCAATCCCAGTACCAGGTAAAAAAGCAGTTGCCATTTTAGAATAGGTTGCTTTAGAAAAAGTAGTAACAACAACCAGCTCAACCATTGGGTAGCAAAGGCCCAACTGTCGGTAGTCGCTATTTTACCGGTGTTAACCACCATAAAAGAAGCCGCCAATACCATTAGTGCATACTGGCTATAGTCTTGGCCGAATAATTTTTTTCCCAGCTGATAAAAAGTCAAACAGGCCAGTATAATCAAAATGGCTCCGGGGAGTCTCAACCAAAACAACCAGGCCCCGCTTTCGACCGGCAATAGAGAAAGTATAAAAGAAGGCAGGGTATGAGGGTTTTGAATCGACTGCAGGAGCAGCGCCGTCTCGGCCCCGTCCCATACCGTCACCATATCATTCGCGAAGAGCAAATTGATGACGAACAACATCATGGAGGCGGTAAAAAATAGTTTGAATTTATTCACTTAGATTTTTTTTGGCTGCTGATAAACATAGGGTATCCCAGTATTTCTATGTGTTTCGGACGCCGGAGGCGGCCATATTTCTATGTGTCGCTCTCAGATTCTGCTCTTTTTCCCTTTAAATCAATATAAGGGATGACGAATGTTTTTAAACAATCTATTATGAGCACGAACTTACAAAAATCCTTGTTATCACAGCATAATTTCCCAAGCGAACTGCCCCGGAATCCCGTATCTTTGTTTAGAACTGATTAAAAAATAAATTGTTTTAACCAATGAAGCATATACTCCTTTTTATCGCCCTGGCTTTTCTCATCACTTCCTGTCAGGTAGAAAAGACTTCTGATGCGGACACTAACTCGCCCTTTACCGTTTTAAAAGAAGAAGCTATTACTTTTAAAAACCTCACTATTTATCCCATCGCGGCGGATCCATCCTTTATAGAAAACAACGAAGGAGTAAAAGAACTGATGGGCTTAAAAGAAGCCATCCAACTGGACCGGTTCCGGATATCGGAAAAGAAACCATTCGGCCGTTTTGAGGATATGGATGCCGTCAACAA
>JAUIKE010000092.1 GCA_030430845.1 Bacteroidia bacterium
CATCTTCTTTGTAGAGTATGTCTTAAAAAAGGATGTCTATTTATGAGGAACGGAATGAAAGAGCAATACCATGACCGGTCCTACTACAACGAAGCCTTCCTGGAAGAACTCCAGCGGCTCAACCCTGCCCAGCGCGAAGCTGTGGAGCAGATCGACGGGCCGGTGCTGGTTATTGCCGGACCGGGTACAGGCAAAACCCACATGCTGGCCGCCCGCATCGGTAAGATCCTGCTGGATACGGATACCCGAGCCTACAATGTATTATGCCTCACCTTCACGGATGCCGGTGTGCGTGCGATGCGACAGCGCCTGCTGCAACTGATCGGGCCGGAGGCTTATCGGGTTCATATTTATACCTTCCACTCTTTTTGCAATACCATCATCCGGGACAACCTGGAGCTGTTTGGCCGCCGCGACCTGGAGCCGCTTTCCGAGCTGGAACGCATCGATATCATCCGCTCTATCATTGATGAGCTGCCCTACGATCATCCTGTGAAAAGAGGCCGTGCAGATGTGTATTTCTTCGAACACCACCTCTTTCAGCTTTTTAGACAGATGAAAACCGAACGCTGGACAGTGGAAATGGTAGAGGGGAAAATTGATGAATACCTGACTGACTTGCCTAATCGCGAGGAGTTTATCTATCAGATCAGCAGAGGGGATTTCAAAAAAGGAGAGATTAAAGAGGCCAAACTCATGGATGTGCAGCGGCGGATGGAACGCCTAAGGGCCGCTTGCAGGCTCTACCCGCGCTACCAGGAAAAGATGAAGCAGGCTCAGCGCTACGACTACGACGATATGATCCTTTGGGTACTGGATGCTTTTGAAAAAAATGAGTCCCTGCTCCGATCTTATCAGGAACGCTATCTCTATTTTCTCGTCGACGAATACCAGGATACCAACGGCGCTCAAAATCAGCTGATCCTCAAGCTGATCGAATACTGGGAGCATCCCAACATTTTTATTGTGGGGGACGACGATCAGTCTATTTTCGAATTTCAGGGCGCCCGCCTAAAAAATCTGGTCGACTTTTATGAAACTTTTCAGGAGCGGATCGACCTGGTTTTGTTAAAAAATAATTATCGCTCCTCCCAGCTGATATTGGATGCCTCAACCGCTCTGATTAAGCACAATGAAAAAAGAATCGTTAACAATCTAAAAGGCTTAAGCATTGAAAAATTGCTCGATGCACATCATCCCGAATATGGGCAGAGGGCAATTGTTCCGAATATTCACGTATATGCAAGTCGCCGGCAGGAAATGGTGGGTATTGTAGAGGAATTAGTTCAACTTCAGAAAGATGGCATTCCGCTGGACCAGGTAGCCGTTATTTTTGCCAAACACCGCCAGGCAGAGGACTTGCTTTTATTATTGGAAAAAAAGCAGATCCCCTATTCGGTCAAGAGAGAGCTCAACATCTTGCAGCTACCCATCGTCAAGAATTTACGGATGCTGCTGGCCTATCTGTGGAAGGAAAGCCAGCAAGCCTTCAGTGCAGAAGACCTCTTATACAAAATACTCCATTTCAGCTATCTGAACATCGATACCTTAGACCTGGCGGAGATCAGCCTGGCCCTGGCCGGGATGGACCGGCAGGACCGGCCCAAATGGCGCCGCCTGATCGGGCAAAAACACATGCTCGATGATTTTCGCATCACTGAAAAGGAGCCCATCCTTCATTTTGCCCAATTCATACGCGACAGCCTACAGCAGGTCTACTTGTTGAGCCTGCCCGCCTTCGTGGAAAGAGTGATCAACCGTTCGGGCTTGCTGAAATATTTCCTGGAGGAACCGGATCGCGCGAGCCAGATCGAAGTACTGAAAACCTTCCTGGATTTTGTGCGCACCGAAAGCATGAAAAATGGCGATCTGGACATGGGCACTTTACTGGACATGCTGGACAAAATGGATGCCAATCGTCTGAGCATTCCCCTCCAGCGAAATCAGAGCCAGGAAGAAGGCGTGCAATTGCTCACCGCTCATTCTGCAAAAGGATTGGAGTTCCGAACGGTTTTTATCATTGATTGTGTCAAGGACCATTGGGAACCGAGCAGCCGGGGCAGTAATTTTCGCTTTCAGTTACCCGACACACTTACCTATTCAGGAGAGGAAGACGCTATGGAAGCTCGCCGGCGCCTGTTTTATGTCTCCATGACTCGGGCCCAGGAGCAGCTATATCTGTCTTACAGCTTGCAGGATGACAGAGGAAAGGATCTGGAACATGCTCTTTTTATCGACGAGCTGAGAAGTCAGGATGCGGTGGAGACGGTAGAAAAAAAGGTGCCGGAGGAAGCACTGGTTGATGCTATGGCCTTGCAGTTGCAGGAACAGGAGGCTCCGGTGGTGTCGGTTTTTGAAAAAGAGGCAGTTGCAGGCTTGCTGGAAGGTTTTGTATTAAGTATTTCATCGATGAACCGTTTTTTGAAGTGCCCGCTCAGCTTCTTTTATGAGTATATTTTGCGGGTGCCTACTCAAGTCAGTGAAGCGGCGCTTTATGGTACGGCGATGCATAATAGTTTGCAGCGATTGTTTGAGCAAATGTTGAGTAGCCGGCAGAAATGGTTTCCGGAGGAGAAGGTGTTGGTCCGTTTGTTTGAACATGAGATGGAGCGCTTGCAGGGAGGTTTTTCTCAAAAAGGTTTTGACCGAAAAATGGAGTTAGGGAAAAATCAGTTGAGTAAGTATTACAAAAAAAATATCTCTACCTGGCCCCGCCGGACCCGGCCCGAATACGCCATCCGAAACATTGAATTAGAGGGGGTGCCGCTCACCGGGATCATTGACCGGCTGGACTGGCTGGATGACCAGGAAGTACGGATAGTGGATTACAAAACCGGCGCTCCGTCAGCTAGTAAAGTCAAACCTCCAACGCCATCCCGCCCACATGGAGGTACCTATTGGCGGCAATTATATTTTTATCTGATACTTTATCAGCAGTCAGACATTAGCTCAGATCCTGCCCAGCAGGGGGTGATTTCCTTTCTGGATCCCGACAAGGACGGAAAGCTGGAAGAATTTGTCATCGAATTCGATCCGGAGCACCGCTTGTTTGTGCGGCAGTTGATCATAGAGACCTATGCTAAGATCATGAACCAAGCGTTTTTTGAAGGATGTAATGAACCTAACTGTGTTTGGTGTCAGTTTTTGAAAAAAAACATAGAAGTGGACTCTTTTTCGGAGCCGGAAATCGAAGAATTGGATGATTGATATAAGGCCTCGGGCGCCTTATTCATCAGGCGTTCTGCTTGTTTTAAGTTAGGGTAGAAGCCGCTATTTCCGACGATTATTTCGTGTTAAAATTGTTAGACAGAAGGTATATTGGAGAATGCATGAAAAGATAAATATTCAAGTATATAGATTTTTGCATATAACTTCTAACTCCTTGTGAATCAATCTTTCCAATTTATCACTATAATGTAAAAAAAGAGTAAAATCGTTTTATTAATAGGTAATAAGTACCTACCTTTGTGGTCGATTTAGAAACCACCTTTAAAGAAGTAGTTTTGAACACTATGGCTAGACTCTTTCTAACAGCGATATTTCTACTCACATTTTCATTAGTAAGTGCCCCTGTTCTCGCTTCTGACGACAAGGATGAGAAGCAAGAGCAAAACGATCATAGTTCAGACGATTCCGGACACGGTGAGGAAGCCGGACATGGTGATGAACCAAAGGAATATGATCCGGTGGGTACGGTTGTTGAGCACATTGCAGATGCCAATGAATTCCACATTTGGAAAGGGGTACATATGCCTTTGCCATGCATTTTGTTTGCACCGGGTGAGGGATGGACTTTTTTCATGACTAGTAAGCTGGAGCATGGTCATCAAGCTGTGGATGGTTACGTACTGAACCACGGACGCGTTAATCGCATCGCGGATGAATCTTTCCCTAAGGGAGAAGTGCACATCGATGGGGTGGTACATGAGGAAGAGCATCATACGGATGAAAATGGTGAAGAGGTAACAGAAGAAGTGGCTTATGCCGTTTACCACGGTGAAAAATACAAATTAGATGGTCCCACTAAATGGGACGGAGGAATTCTGGGAGGAGGAATTACTTCTTTCTACGATTTTTCTATTACCAAGGTGGTATTCTCAATGCTTTTTGTAGCGCTGCTGCTGATCATTGTATTCATGGCAGTAGCTAAGGGATATAAGAAAAACGATGGTAAAGCACCAAAGGGCATTCAGTCTTTCATGGAGCCTATCTTCGTATTTATGAGAGATGAGGTGACGATTCCTATGATAGGAGAGAAGCACTATGAGCGTTTCCAGCCATTCATCATGACGCTGTTCTTTTTCATCTTGTTCTGTAACCTGCTGGGCTTGATCCCGATCTTCCCAGGTAGCGCCAACATTACGGGGAACATTGCGATCACGCTGACACTGGCGGTGATTACGTTCATCGTTACAAACCTGAACGGCAACAAGCATTACTGGGAGCACATCTTCTGGATGCCTGGTATTCCGGCCTGGGTGAAGTTGATCCTGACCCCGGTAGAGATTCTGAGTTTATTCATCAAGCCATTCTCGCTGATGATTCGTTTGTTTGCGAATATTTCGGCGGGCCACATTATCATTTTGAGTTTGGTCGGTTTGGTGTTCTTGTTCGGTGATATGGGACAAAACCTCGGAGGTGCAGGAATCGGAGCGGTGCTTGGCGGCTTGTTTACAGCCTTTATGAACCTGATCGAATTGCTGGTAGCCTTTATCCAGGCATTCATCTTCGCGATTCTGTCGGCTTCTTACATCGGAGCAGCGGTGGAAGAACACCATCACGATGAGGCGCATGCGCATTAATTAGAAGAGAAGAAATAGCCTTTAAGGCCTTTTATAAGAACTATTTTATTTTTTCATCATATAAATCCTATAACAATGGGAGCTATTGGAGCAGGAATTGCAGCATTAGGCGCAGGTGTGGGTATCGGTTTAATCGGTAGCCATGCAATGGACGCGATTGCACGTCAGCCAGAAGCAGTGGGTGACATTCGTTCAAACATGATCTTGACTGCAGCCTTCGTGGAAGGTGCAGCGCTGTTTGCAATCGTAGTAGGCCTGTTGGCTAGCCTTGGCTAGGCCGCTGCTAAAACAACAAACGGAAGGCAGGGCTGAAGCGGTTGGCTTACAGTCCTGCTCCTCCAACAAATGATGATTAATTATTAAAAAATAACTACTCGCTTTCAAATAAATATTCGTTATGGTAAGTACTGTTTTTTTATCCAGCTTTCCTATCCTTCTTCCTGATCCGGGCTTGATCTTCTGGACGTTTCTGATCTTTGTGATCGTATACTTCGTTTTGGGAAGATTTGCGTTCCGCCCTATTCAGAATGCATTGAAGAAAAGAGAAGATGACATTCAGGCTTCTCTGGATGAGGCCAAAAAGGCCCGTGAAGAAATGGCTAACCTGAAAGCAGAAAATGAAGAGCTGCTCCGCCAGGCACAGGAAGAACGTGCTGCTATCCTAAAGGAAGCCAAAGAAACAAAAGAGTCTATCATCTCAGAAGCTCGCGATAAGGCTAAGGATGAAGCGCAGAGAATTGTTGCCAGCGCTAAAGAAGAACTGGAGCATAAGCGCATGGAAGTGCTGACAAGTGTGAAGAACCAGCTAGGTTTAATGGCCATCGACATCGCTGAGAAATTAACCAAAAATGAGTTAAAAGGTAAAAAAGAGCAGGAAACACTAGTGAATACTTTGGTGGACGAGATTAAATTTAATTAATCCTCTGAGTTAGCTTTTTTTAATCGAACAAACATTCGCAAAACATGTCTGTAGCAAGAATAGCATCGAGATACGCCAAAACTTTAGTCGACCTGTCGATACAGCAAAATAAACTGGATCGCGTTCTCGAAGATGTGGAGTCCTTCAATACCATCTCTAAGGAAAACAAGGATTTCCACAATTTCCTAAAGACGCCTATCATCCACAAGGATAAAAAGCAAGGTATCATCAAAAAACTTTTTGAAAGCAGTTATGATGACCTGACCATGAAATTCCTGCTACTGCTGATTGCGAAGCAAAGGGAAAAGTTTCTTCCCGAAATTGCGGATGAATTCATCCTTCAGTACAAGGCGCTCAAACACATCACTACCGTTAAAGTAACTTCAGCAGTAGAATTGAGTAAAGACGTATTGGCTAAGATCGAGAAAAAGCTGAAAGAGGGAGACTTGGCAGGCGAAAAAGTGGAATTCGAAACAAAAGTAGACCCCAGCCTGATAGGCGGTGTCATCATCGAGTTCAATGATCGGGTGTACGATGCCAGCGTGGGGCACAGATTGGACAAGTACAAAAAAAATTTTGGCGAAAACCTATACGTTTCATTGATTCAAAGCAGGTAATGAGAATAATGTTCTCATAGTCAGATTTATATATTTTAAAAGAAAAAACAATAAATAACCAGCCTGAGTATTCAGGCCGAAAAATTCAAAGGTATGGTTGACGTAAGACCTGAAGAAATTTCAGAAATATTAAAACAACAAATCTCCGGCTTTACTTCAACTTCTGAACTGGAAGAGTACGGAACGGTACTTCAAGTAGGGGACGGTATTGCTCGTGTGTATGGATTAACCCATGCGCAGGCGGGTGAATTAGTGGAATTTGAAACAGGAGTACAAGCCATCGTTCTTAACCTGGAAGAGGATAATGTAGGGGTTGTATTGATGGGACCAGGCGAGGGCATCCGTGAAGGTTCAAGAGTACATCGCACTGGGCGTATTGCTTCTATCGAAGTGGGTGACGGTTACGTTGGCCGCGTGGTAAATCCGCTTGGAAAACCCATCGACGGAAAAGGCGATATCAAAGGCGCCAAATACGAAATGCCGCTCGAACGTAAAGCTCCTGGGGTAATTTATCGTCAGCCGGTAACTGAACCACTCCAAACGGGTGTCAAAGCGATTGACTCCATGATACCTATCGGAAGAGGTCAGCGTGAGCTGATCATCGGTGACCGCCAGACGGGTAAAACGGCCGTTGCGGTGGATACCATCATCAACCAAAAAGAATTTTACGAAAAGGGAGAGCCTGTATACTGTATTTATGTGGCTTCCGGACAGAAAGCTTCCACTGTAGCACAGATCGCTAAAACGCTGGAAGAAAACGGAGCAATGGATTATACCGTAATCGTTTCTGCTTCCGCTTCTGATCCTGCACCGCTTCAGTTCTATGCGCCTTTCGCCGGAGCTGCTATCGGGGAATACTTCCGCGATACGGGTCGCCCCGCACTGATCGTTTACGATGATTTGTCTAAGCAGGCCGTAGCTTACCGTGAGGTTTCGCTGTTGCTACGTCGTCCTCCAGGACGTGAAGCTTACCCTGGTGACGTATTCTACCTGCACTCTCGTTTGCTGGAACGTGCTGCGAAGGTGATCGATAACGATGACATCGCACGTAACATGAACGACTTGCCGGATTCTTTGAAAGAAGCTAAGGACGAAAATGGCCAGCCACTTGTAAAAGGTGGTGGATCATTAACGGCCTTGCCTATCATTGAAACACAAGCCGGTGACGTTTCTGCTTATATCCCAACCAACGTGATCTCTATTACCGACGGTCAGATCTTCCTGGAAACCAACCTGTTTAACTCAGGTGTTCGCCCGGCGATTAACGTAGGTATCTCCGTATCTCGTGTGGGTGGTTCGGCTCAGATTAAGTCCATGAAGAAAGTATCTGGTACCTTGAAGCTCGACCAGGCTTCTTACCGCGAATTGGAAGCTTTCTCTAAGTTCGGTTCGGACCTGGATGCCTCTACGCTGGCAGTACTGGATAAAGGTAAGCGCAACGTGGAGATCCTGAAGCAACCACAATATTCTCCAGTTCGTGTAGAGGAGCAGGTGGCTATCATTTACGCAGGTACCAATAACCTCTTGAAAGAAGTACCTGTTGATAAAGTGAAAGAATACGAAGGAGTATTCATCTCTACACTGAAGCAAAGACATCCTGAAGTTCTGAAAACCTTTGCTGCTGGGAAATTGACCGACGAAGCATTGGCCAAAACTAAAGAGTTGGCTTTGGAAATTGCTTCTCAGTACAAAAAATAAATTTATATAGGGAGGCGGTCTCCGATCGCCTCATCTAAAATCATAATAAATGGCTGCCAACTTAAAAGAAGTACGCGAAAGAATCAGCACTGTTAATAATACGCAGCAGATTACCAAAGCAATGAAGATGGTATCTGCAGCTAAATTGCGTAAAGCTCAGCAGGCTATTCAGCAAATGCGTCCTTATGCTGATAAGTTAAATGATATGCTCCGCAATATTCTTTCCAACCTGGAAGGAGAAAGCTTTTCTTCTTTCTCTAAGGAAAGACCCGTGGAAAATGTATGTATCGTAGTCGTAACTTCTAACAGAGGTTTGTGTGGCGCTTTTAACAATAACGTGTCGAAGGCAGCCGCTCAACTCATTGAAGACAAATACGCGGAGCAATATAATAGCGGCAAGCTACACATGCTAAATATTGGTAAAAAAGGATACGATTACTTCAGAAAACGTTATCCGGGAATTCATTTCCATACCGAACATCTCCTGCTGTTTGATGATCTCAATTATGAAACCATCGGACTTGTTTCTCAGGGATTGATGGATGCCTTTGCCGACGAAAAATTTGACAAAGTAGAAGTGGCCTACGGACAGTTTAAAAATGCAGCTGTCCAGTATCCTATTACCCTCCAGTTTTTGCCTGTAGAGAAATTGGAAGTGGAAGAGGAAGGCGACAAAATGAAAGCTGATTATATTTTTGAACCTAGTATGGAAGGATTATTGGAAAATCTTGTTCCAAGCATCCTCCAGACTCAGTTTCAAAAATTCGTATTAGATACGCACGCATCAGAACACGGAGCCCGAATGACCGCTATGGATTCGGCTACCGAAAACGCCAACGAATTACTGAAAGAACTGAAAATCTCTTACAATAAAGCACGTCAGGAAGCCATTACCAAGGAGATCCTCGAGATCGTTGGGGGCGCCGCTGCTTTGGAAAGCGATTAGACAGCATCTCACTATTACCTTTGAATTGTTTGAACGAAAGCCATTCCAGTCATTTGGAATGGCTTTCGTTTTTTATCTTTATCCTATGCAATTTCAGGAAAGTGAGCTCTCTTTCTATTTCGGCCCGAATTGGCTGGCTCGTAAATACGATAGCCATCGTTTCTACAGCCGGCTCAGCGGCGCCGGGCTAAAAGCTGTGGATTTTATCACCATCTCTTCCGAAGGTCAACTGGTGCTATGGGAAATAAAAAATTTTTCCCGAAGAAAACCAGAGCTATCCCATGATCCGATCCAGAAAATTATTGAAGAAAAAGAAGCCTTTATCCAGGATATGAGCCAAAAGGTAAAGGATACCTTCACGGCCCTAAATGCTATTCATGGGTATTACCGCCGAAAATGGAGCTTCCGGTTTCGGAGTTGGTCCATGTCTTACCTTAAGCATTCACACCAGGATTGGTACTTTTGGTTGAAGGCTCATCAGTTGACGGCCCGGCCGGAGCATTGCCGGTTTATTTTATTGATCGAAACAGAGGAGGCGCATCGACTGCCGGATGTGCACGGCCCGATTGAGATGCAGCTCCAAAACATGGTTCGACAGGTCGATGTGCTCGATCTTAAAAAGGCCAATATGCTACATGAAGTGAGTATTGAACTCATTCAAACCTGAAATTTTACGATTCAACCCCCCCATAGCACGCTTCATCCTACTACGGAAGATTTTCTTTTACAAAAAACGGAGGTTTGTAATAAAGAAAATTAACCGACATGAATCGCATAAGACCATTTTTCATTTTGACTGCCTTCCTGATGCCCTTTACATTACACGCCCAGCAAATACTTGACCAATATATCAGCGAAGCCCTGCAAAGTAACATCGCCCTTCAGCGACAGGAACTTTCCTACGCCAAAAGCCTGGAAGCTTTAAAAGAAGCCAAAGCCAATTTTTTACCCTCCCTTTCCCTCAATGCTCGCTATTCAGTTGCCCGGGGAGGTAGAGCGTTCGAAATCCCCATAGGTGACCTTATGAACCCGGTCTATTCCAACCTTAATTTGGTTAACAACCTGAACCAATCCACTACTCCTGATTATCCGACTTTCCCTGAATATCCTCAGATTGAGAATGAACAGGTGAACTTTTTGAGAGAAACGGAGCAGGAGACCTATTTCAGGATGGTCTGGCCGGTGCTGAACACCGCTATTTTAAACAATCAAAAGATACAGGCCAACCTCAGCGAAGCCGAAAAACTCTCCGTTGATATCTATAAACGCGAGTTGATCAAAGAGGTTAAAACCGCTTATTTTAACTATGCCAAGGCCGCCGCCGCCGTCGATTTGTTTGAAAATACCATGGACTTGGTAGCAGAGAACCTGCGAGCTTCTAATAGCTTGTTTGAAAATCATAAGGTAACCAAAGATGCCGTTTATGCCGCCGAGGCCCAACTGAAATCTGTGGAGCAACAACTAGCCGAAGCTCAAAAAAATGAGCAGGTCGCTGCGGCCTATTTCAACTTCTTGCTGAATCGAGATTATTCAACTTCCATAGAAATTGCGCCCATTGAAGAAAAGGCTCTGGCAGCCTGGTCACTCGATGAAGCACGCCGACAGGCATTCCGCTCAAGAGAAGAGTTTCAGCAGTTGAATCATTTTATGTCTGCTTCTCAAGACCAGATTAAGATGAATAAAGATGCGCTCCTTCCCGACCTGAATCTGGTGGTAGACTACGGTGTACAGGGCACTAATTATGCCATCAACAGCGATTCTGACTTTGCTATGGGGTCTCTGGTGATGAGCTGGGACCTGGTCGATTTTAAAAGAAAACACAAGGTCCAAAAAGCTCAGATTGCGAGAGAGGAGGTGGCTAAACAAAAAGAAGAGGCCTACCAACAAATCGGTCTGCAGGTAGTAAGCGCTTTTTATGAGCTGGAGGCTTCCCGCAAGTCGATAGCAGCTGCCCGGGCAGAGGTACAGTCGGCTCGCCAAGCCTTTCGCTTAGTGGATAAAAAATACCGGCAGGCACAGGCTAACCAGGTAGAATTTGTAGATGCCCGGACTCGCCTGACCAATGCCGAACAAAATCTCATCATCGCCCAATACGATTACCAGGTCCAGATCGCTGAGTATGAAAGAGTGACCGGAACCTATGCCTTGAATTAATCCGATTCCATATTCTTTTTTTAAAATGAAAAAAATGAAACAAGCCAATATCACCCTGTTCGTACTTTTAATAATACTGGCAGCCGCCTGCCAGACTGAAAACCCAGAAAGCGACACTTCTGCCAGACAGGCAAAAGAAGTAAAAACCGTGGAGGTGAAATCTTATGACTACCAGGAAACCGTCTTTGCAAGCGGCCGGCTTTCTTCCACAGAAGAAGCCAAGCTTAGCTTCAAAACAGGCGGGATCATCAAAAAGATCTACGTACGCGAAGGGCAGAGTGTCCGTAAAGGGCAGCTTCTGGCAGAGCTGACGCTGGACGAGATCCAGGCTCAGACACAGCAAGCCAATATTAGTCAGCAACAGGCCGATATCAATATCGAAAATGCCAAGCTGGCTTTGAAACTAGCTCAAAGAGATTACGATAATGCCCTGGGGCTATACCAGGACAGCGTAGCCACACTCGAACAGCTACAAAATGCAGAAGTACAACTCGAAAATGCCAAGAATCAGTTGGATGCCGCTCAGAAAGGAAAAAACCTAACCCAGCAGCAGATCAATGTGGCGCAGTTTAACCTGAAGTTTTCGCGCATTACAGCTCCTTCCGATGGGATCATACTGAAAAAATTAGCAGAGAACAATGAATTGGTTGGTCCGGGAAACCCTCTTTTCCTTTTCGGCTCAAAAGATAAAGCACAAGTCATTAAAGTGAACGTCACGGACAAAGATATCATCCACATCGAATTAGGTAACCCTGCTAACATCCACTTCGATGCCTATCCCAATACGGAATTTGAAGGAACTGTTCGCGAAAAGGCCAGTATGGCAGATCCTTACACAGGTACTTATGAGATAGAAGTAGAGGTGCAGCCGGAGGGCAAGAAACTATATTCCGGATTCATTGGGCAGGTGAGGATCTTTACGGATGCAAAGCAAAATTTAGTCGCCATTCCGGTGGATGCCATGCTTAAGGCTGATGGTCAGGCAGGGGAGGTATTCATCGTCGAAGATAGCCTGGCCAAAAGAACTTCTGTCAGCATTTTTAAACTGGAAGGGCGGCATTTGCTCATCAGCAAGGGTTTGCTGCCTGGTGACGAGGTCATCATCAGTGGTGCCGGCTTCCTCAATGATAAAGAACCGGTAAAATTGGCTAACCAATAAGGTGCTCTTTTGGCCAGATGACCAGACCACTATACTCCCATACACAAAAAAAAGAATCATGAATATCCCTAAATTTTCAATTAATAACTTCCAGCTAACGCTGACCGCTTTTGTCGTATTTCTGGCATTGGGAATATCTGCCTTTTTAACCATGCCACAGCGGGAAGATCCTTCTTTGAAGATTGCCAACATTTTTGTAGTGGCTGTTTATCCCGGCGCCAGTCCGGCCGATATAGAAAGCCAGGTGGTTGACCCGATTGAAGAAGCGATCAATGAATTGGATGATATTAAGGAGATGGAAACGACCATCCGGGACGGCGTGGCCATTACAGAGGTCGAGTTCACTTTTGGAGTAGATCCTGATGAAAAGTTTGACGACGTCCAACGCAAGGTCAACGGCATCCGCTCGGAATTGCCTGATGATCTGTACGAGCTGAATTTTACGAAGGCCTCCACCAATACGGTTACGATCATGCAGCTGGCCCTGACATCAGAGAAGGCTTCTTACCAAACCCTCAAGCGGGAGGCAGAAAAGGTAAAGAGAACCATCGAAAAAGTTGGAGGAGTCCGAAAAGTGGAGATTGAAGCCTATCCCGAGCAAGAGGTACGCATTGCCTTAGACCCCGTGAAAATGAAGCAGATGAATGTTTCCTTAGATCGGATCGAGCAAGCGATACAAAGCAATAATGCGAATATCCCCGGCGGTGCCGTGAAAGTATCGAACAAACTGTTCAACATAAAAACTTCCGGGGCATATGACGACCTGGAGCAGATAAAAAATACGGTGGTGGGGGCATATGAAGGGCGGATTGTCTATTTAAAAAACGTGGCCGAGGTTTTCTTTACGTATGAAGACGAACGATGGCTGGCCAGATACAACCAAAAGCGGGGTATTTATGTAAATGTACAGCAGAAGGACGGCTACAATATTTTTTCCGTAAGCAATCCGATCAAGGAAGATCTGTCAAAAATGGAATTGGCGGAAGACATTGAGATAGCCTATGTCTTTGATCAATCGCTAGGGGTAAAGGAAAGAGTGAGCGGCTTTTTAGGGAATTTATTACAAGGGATCGTACTGGTAGGAATTATTATTTTCCTGGCCCTGGGCGTTCGTTCTGCTTCTATTGTAATGATGGCTATTCCTCTATCGATTCTGATGGGCTTGTGGGCGGTCAGTAATTTTGGTTTTGCCTTACAGCAAATGTCGATCGCAGGACTGGTCGTTGCGCTGGGCTTACTGGTAGACAACTCCATCGCCATTATTGAAAATATAGAGCGATTTTTAGGACTGGGATATTCCAGTAAGGAGGCCGCCATTAGTGGAACAGAGCAGCTGGTTGCTCCGATTACCAGTGCCACCCTGACCACTATTCTTGCCTTCATTCCAATTATCATGATGCCTGAAACGACTGGTGCATTCATTCGTGCCCTACCCGTAACGGTAACCATGACGCTGACCGCTTCGCTGATTATTGCTATTACGCTGACACCACTTCTAGCCAGCTGGATTTTAAAGGAAAAAAAGAAAACAGAAGTTCGCAAAGTGCCTGTTTTGTTCAAATGGATGAAAAAAATAGTGGAAGGTCCGTATCGGGCGACCCTTCAATGGGTGATGAAACGGAAAATATTAAGTATTGGCTTGGCCGTTGCTATGTTGGTTGGTGCATTATCCCTTTTTCCGATGGTCGGCGTCTCTTTTTTCCCGAAGGCTGAAAAGCCCCAATTTAGGGTAACGGCCACCCTGGCCAACGGCAGTAATATTGAAGCGGTAGATGAGGTAATGAGGTACGTGGAGTCGGTTTTGGAAAAAAATGAAGAAGTGGCTTATTACGCTACCAATATAGGGCATGGAAATCCACGGATCTATTACAATGTGAATTCCACGAATTATTCCAATACATATGGGGAGGCGTTTGTGGTACTAAAATCCTACGATGTTGATTGTTTTTATAAGGTGTTGGAAGAGCTGCGAGAAGAGTTCGGTCGTTACACCGATGCTCGGATAGATGTACGGGAATTTGTTCAGGGCCCTCCATCTGAGGCACCCATTGCTATCAAGATCTTTGGTTCTGACCTGGACCAGCTACAGTCCTATGCGCTTCAGGTTGAAAATATAGTGAAAAACACGGAAGGGGCGATCAATGTTGAAAACCCTATCCGAACCAATAGTACGGACCTTCGCTTCCACGTGAATCGAGACAAGGCCATGATGTTGGGGGTGCCCATTTATCAAATTGATAAGACGATCCGCAGCTTTGTGAACGGTACGGTTGTGGGAACTTACAGGGATAAAGAAGCGGAAGATTACAACATCGTCATGCGATATGACTACGACGAGCGATTTAAGCTGGAAGACTTTGATAAGGTTTCAGTGGCTTCCGCCACGGGGCGTTTTATTCCACTTGAGCAACTGGCAAGCATCACCTTTGATGAGGCACCCAGTCGAATCACCCACCTGGATCGTGAACGGACTGCTACGATACTGGCCGATCTTGGCAAGGACGATTCCCTGGATGAGGTCGTGGCTGCTATCCGTACAGAGATGGATCAACTGGATTGGGCGGATGGGTACTCTTACACGTTCAAAGGCGACATTGAGACACGTAACAGTTCATTCGGGGGGATGGGGATTGCTTCAGGCATTGCATTGCTGCTCATTTTTGGAGTGTTGATTGTTCAGTTCAAATCTTTCAGTCAACCCTTGATTATTTTCTCGGCTTTGCCTTTGGCGATCATTGGCAGCATTCTGGCGCTGCTTTTGACGGGTATTAGTTTTTCCTTCACGGCCTTTATCGGCCTGACCAGTTTGATTGGTATTGCGATTAATAACTCCATCGTATTGGTAGATTTTGCGAATAAGCTAAGAGAACAGGGAGCTTCAGCGCTGGAAGCAGCCCAGCAGGCCGGGGAGGTACGTTTTATCCCAATTGTGCTGACGACACTTACGACGATCCTGGGTTTGCTACCGCTCACTTTGAACGGAGGCTCCCTCTGGGCACCCATGGGCTGGACGATCATTGGCGGGCTGTTGACCTCCACGATGTTTGTGTTATTGTTAGTGCCTATTTTATATCAATTATTGACTAAAGAGTAGTTACGGCCTTTGGAAGGCAGAGCTTCTGATAATGTTAGACTCAAGTGTTGCTTAAAATAGAATGAGACAGCCTCATTCTATTTAAGCATAGCTTTCAGCTTCTCAGATACGCAGCACCAATTTTAACATTTGACTACAATGAAAGGAGACTGTTATCTTAAATATCAGGAGTAGTAAAAAAGGAATGGACTACACCAGAACTAGATTTTATTAACAAATTAGGGGACAAACCCTATTTATTTTTACTTAAAATTTCGGCCTTTTTTAGGGGTGTTTTGGAGTTAAGTATTTGATTGTTAGTTTTTTGTGTGACTACAATGGCTGTTTTTTGTTCGAATTTAGACCTCAAAGGTCTCGAGACCTTTGAGGTCTAAGGAGCTTTTTTCTCTGATTTTTCACTCCAATCTCCCTTGTTACTTTTTCCACTCTCCTCCATTATACTATAGAACCAACACTCTATTATCCATGTACCCACCAACTAAATCTTTCAGTTGCCTGCTAATCTTTTTCCTGGTATTAAACCTAAGCGCTCATGGCCAAAAAAGTGACCCGGTTTTCGGCCAAAAAGAATCCACAGGTTTTGATCTGAAAGGAGAGATCTATGCGCTCAAAAGAACTTTACCGCCCTATAGCTTGCCCGAACACTTCAATCCGGATTCCTTGCTGGGAGTTATCTATACCAATCAGCTAAATATACCCCCAACCAGTTTCAAGGACGGATTTCCGGGCGTCACCGATCGCGCAACCTGGTTTGCCATCGATTATACCGGGACCTTTACCGTGCCTTCAACAAACATTTACCGCTTTAAGATTAAATCGGATGACGGCTCTCGCCTGTATATTGATGGAGTGCAGATCATTGATAATGACGGAATGCACGGCCCCAAAGAAAAAGAAGGCAGTGTTTACCTTGAAGCAGGTACTCATAACATCCGGGTGAAATACTTTCAGGGTTTTCCCAACCTGCTCTGCCTCCAATTGTGGATGGCCGATGGAGATGAGGACTTTGTTTTTTTTGACCCAAAGAAACAATCGGCCCCGTCCCTGCCCGAATCACAACCCCTTATTCGATACAGCCTGTCCGATACCTTACTGTTTTCCACCGATTCGTATGAACTGTCGGACAAAGCCAGGCCGGTGCTGGATAAGCTGTATGAACGATTGGAAAAATTGAGCATTCAATCAATTGACATTGTGGGCCATACGGACGATACCGGCCCGGAAGCCTACAACCTGGAATTGTCAGCAAAGCGTGCCGAAGCAGTGGCTGCCTATTTTGAAAATAAAGGTGTCGGAGCGGTCAAGCTTAACATTTCAGGCAAGGGAGAACAAAATCCCTTAGTGCCGAATGATTCTCCTGCGCGACGTTCTATGAATCGGCGAGTGGAAATTATCGTACATCAATAAGCACTTGAAATTCCATCTAATAATTATATCTTTAGGCAGATCACACTGCTTTGTCCATTAAAGATATAACTCATGAAGGCCATCATACCAGTTGCAGGAGCAGGCACCCGCTTAAGACCGCTTACTTATACTCAGCCTAAGCCATTGATCCCGGTTGGTGGGAAGCCTATTATTTCCTATATCATTGATCAACTTGTAGAGGAGGGCGTGAATGAATTCGTTTTTGTCATCGGCTATCTGGGAGAGAAAATTAAGAACTATGTAGAGCAAACATATCCGGATATTCACAAGGAATTTGTCTGGCAAGAAAAGCGCCTCGGCTCGGCTCATGCCATATGGGTTGCCAAAGATCGCATCATTAACTCGCCGGAAGTGGCCATCTTTTTTGGAGATATTATTTTGGATTTTAATTTAAGGGCCATACTGGATGCTCCACATTCCGTTCTGGCCGTTAAGAAAGTAAAAGACCCCCGCCAATTTGGGGTAGTAGAGTACGACGAAGAGGGCAAGGTGAAAAAAGTAGTTGAAAAACCCAGGATCCCAAAGTCTGATATGGCCATGGTAGGTTTTTATAAAATCAAAGAGGTCGACAAACTCGTCAGCGCCCTGGATTTTAACATCAATAATGATATCCGTACCAAAGGAGAATTTCCCCTGACTGATGCACTCATGCGCATGATCGAGGAAGGAGTAGAATTCAAGACTTTTACAGTCGATAACTGGTTCAATTGTGGTAAAAAAGAGGTCTTATTAGAAACCAACGCCATGCTACTGGATAAAGACGGCGTCATCGGGACGGAAGATTATCCGGCCTTCGAAAATACCATCATCATCCATCCGGTTCGGATCGGGGAGAATTGTGAAATCTCTAATTCCATCATCGGACCTCATGTAACCGTTGGCAATAATGTGAAGATCCATCGCTCCATACTCAGCAACTCCATTATTGGCAACTATGCTGCTATTAAAGAAATCATTCTGCAAAATTCAGTCGTGGGAAATGATGCTGCTATCACCGGGCTTCGGCAAAGTCTTAATATTGGAGATAATACCGAGATCGACTTTAGCTTGTCACAACAATCCAATTCATAGGTATTCTCCTAACCATACAATGCGGGCCGCTTTGCCAATATTCTCTTCCTCCAGATATCTTTGAGCAATGCTATGCAATTCCTGGATGGGATGTTCCTTTTTTAAAGCTTCAAAAATTTCGGGATCTGTTTTAAGGTCCAAAACGGCCTCCGTATCGGGAATATGGGAGATGCCGGCTAGTTGTCCCAGATTGTTGCCGGTCAGAATAAGGCTTTCACGTACACTTTTAGGGAGTTGATCATAGCCTATTCCAATTTGGTGACTGGGGCGGTCAATATCATAAACGGCTTCTCCACTGGCTCTTACATAATAAGATTGGCCCATACGGCCCATCAGATCGATTTTGTGCGGGTTAATCCGGCCGTTTTCACCCAAAATATGCTCAGAATAATGGATCATGACCAACTCACAAATGATTAGGTTACCTGCCCCACCGGTCTCCGCCAGTTTGATCACTTGCTGTACCTTGCATTCGAATTGGACAGGAGCTTCCTTTACCCTAAAAGGACGAACCAATTCCGAAGGTATGGGCGTTAAGCCTGACTTCTCAAATTCGCTGATATCAGACGGATAATCAATGCTGCAAATAGACATCTGCTGCACGATGTCGTACGAAACAATATTAATAACCACTTCACCCGTTGCCTCTACATTGTGCAAGGTATCCTTGGTCGTATTATCCCGGCCCCGGCGGTTGGAAGAAAATATGAACACTGGGGGCTTGGCACTAAATACATTGAAAAAACTATAGGGGGCCAAATTAGGATTTCCTGCTTCATCTACTGTGCTAACAAACGCAATGGGACGGGGAGCCACCGCCCCAATTAAAAATTGGTGGAGGTCTCTTAAACCTAGGGTGTTGGGATCAATGGTCTTCATAGGAATAAATTTCGTGCGAAGGTACAAACTTCTTATTGATATTAGTTATATAAAAACCTTCCTCAAATTTGAAGTGTTTCTGCTTAAGTGGTTTTTTAGTTTTTTGACCTGTTTTAAAAAATAAACAAAAAATACCGATCACAAAAAAACAAAAGTGCAGATATTAAAAACAACGCTCTTCTTCCTATTCCTTAGCCTCCTCTTAGCTTGTAGCGAACAAGCAGACACGGTAGAAATCGCCATAGGATCTCAGGCTCCTGCTTTCCAGGCTCAATTGCTAAACAAGGAGGCTTTTGAGTTGGATCAACTCAAAGGGAAATATGTACTGCTTGACTTTTGGGGGAGTTGGTGTGCACCCTGCAGAAAAGAACATCCGGATCTGGTAAAAATCTACCAAAAATTCTCCGGACAAAAGCTTCAGGGGGCAAATGGTTTCGAGATTGTGAGTGTGGCGATAGAGAAAGATTCCAGTGCCTGGACATCCGCCATTCAAAAAGATCAGCTTCCCTGGCCTTTTCAGATTATGGAACAAACCGAAAAACTCAATAAAGTTAAGGTGCCTATTGCGCAAGCTTACAAAATAGAAAAGGTGCCGGCTCGTTTTCTATTAAGCCCTGAGGGAGTCATAGTAGGGGTTAATCCAAGCCCGGAAGCCGTCAGAACCTATTTAAACACAAAATAATAGGCGGATAATTATCACAACTGACAAATTGTCCTTTATTTCGCACTGGCAAAGTAATTGATAAGGAATAAGTGCCTAGGCAATGCTTTTGTCTCAGTTGTAATAAAAAAAAACAATCATGGAGGAAAATAAAAAGGAACAGATCGAACAAGAAGAAAGCACCAAAACCGTTGAAGAAATGGAAGAAACGGTAGCATCCTCTGGAAAAGAAGAAAACCAACAGAATGCGGAGGACAACATTCCTCAGGAGGATGAATTAAGTAAGTTAAAAAAGGATAATTCAGAATTGAAAGATAAATTTTTAAGACTGGCCGCCGAATTCGATAATTACAAAAAGCGTACGCTTAAGGAGAAGATCGAAATGATGAAAACGGCCGCAACGGACACTGTGTCAGCCCTTTTACCTGTTTTGGACGATTTTGACAGGGCGAAAAAAAATGCGGATGATGAAAACAGCGCGGAAAACTTCAGTGAAGGGGTTAGCCTGGTTTATCAAAAGCTATACAATGTACTTAAACAAAAAGGACTGGAGCCGATGGATACTAACGGCCAGCCATTTGACCCTGAGTACCACGAAGCAATCACAGAAATACCCGCTCCCACCAATGAACTGAAAGGCAAAGTGGTCGATACGGTAGAAAAGGGATACCTGCTTAATGAAAAAATCATTCGCCACGCTAAGGTTGTTGTGGGAAAATAAAATTGTAACATGGCAAAAAAGGACTATTACGAGGTACTTGGAGTTGGAAAGGATGCAGATGCCGCAGCAATCAAAAAAGCTTACAGAAGGCTAGCCATCAAATACCACCCGGATAAAAACCCAGATGACAAACAGGCCGAAGAAAAGTTTAAAGAGGCCGCCGAAGCCTATGAAGTGTTGAGTGATGCGGATAAAAAAGCTCGCTACGATCGCTTTGGGCATGCGGGTGTCAACAGTGGTGGAGGTTTCCGGGGCGAGGGCATGACAATGGACGATATCTTCCAGCAATTTGGAGATATCTTCGGCGATTCGGGCTTTGGGTCTTTCTTTGGTGGCGGCCGCGCAGGAGCTAGTACTTCTCGCTCCAGAGGGCAACGAGGATCTAATCTTCGCATTAAGGTCAGCCTTACCCTGGAGGAAATCGCCTTGGGGGTTAATAAAAAAATAAAAGTTCGCAAGCAGGTCGTCTGTGATGTCTGTAATGGATCCGGGGCCAAGGACGCAGGCTCTGTGAATACTTGCGGTACCTGCCGCGGCTCGGGATATGTGCGCCAAATAAAAAATACCTTTCTTGGGCAAATGCAAACTACCACGACCTGCCCGACTTGTGGGGGCTCCGGCCAGGTAGTTACCGCTAATTGTACCAAATGTAAAGGCGATGGCCGGGTATATGATGAGGAAACCATTGAAATAGAAATTCCTGCCGGCGTGGAAGAGGGCATGCAGCTTTCCCTGCGAGGTAAAGGTAATGCCGGCCTTCGCGGCGGCCCAGCCGGTGATCTGCTGATCAGCATAGAAGAAAAGCCACATCAATATCTTCAACGCGACGGCACGAACCTGGTGTATGAACTCTACCTGAATTTTGCCGATGCGGCCTTGGGAACTTCCGTTGAGGTTCCGACTATAGAAAATAATGTCAAAATAAAAGTACCGGCCGGCACGCAGTCCGGAAAGATCTTCCGACTGAAAGGCAAAGGACTTCCTTCCGTACAGTCCTACAATAAAGGAGATCAATTGATCCATGTCAACGTCTGGACGCCCAAGAAACTCAATAATGAGGAGCGGACCCTGCTGGAAAAACTGCGTGGCATGCCTAATTTTACTCCGAAGCCCGGGAAATCCGACAAAGGCTTCTTCGAAAGAATGAAAGACTATTTTAAATAATAGGAAGGGCGAAGGGCGAAGGGCGAATTATTCGCCCCTCGACCTTCGTCCTTCAAAATATTACTAAATGATCCGTTTCCGTCTTTTCTTCTCTTTTCTACTTCTTTCCGTCCTGCTTTCCTGTGGTAAAAATTATCAGTATCAAAAAAAGTACGAACTAGAAGGAGAAAGGTGGATGTATGCCGACTCCCTGGAGTTTTCTTTTAATATTCAGGATACCACTAATATCTATAATCTTTACCTGCAACTGGATCATAGTACCGACTACTCTTTTCAAAACCTCTATACCAACATCCATACGACTTTCCCTTCCGGAGTACGTCTCGACGAAAAACTGTCGCTCGAACTGGCTAACAGGGCAGGAGTCTGGCTGGGCAAATGCAATCAGAATCACTGCACTTTGACCATTCCTATTCAGCAAAACGCTTATTTTAACCAGCAGGGCCGCCATCGTATTATGCTCGAGCAGTACATGAGGCAAGACTCGATCCCCGGTATTAGGAGCATCGCTTTTATGTTAGAAGATACTCGCCAGAACCGCTAGTAAACCACCTCCAAAAAATATATTATTGGTTGTGTGAACCCGCCTGCCGGCCGGCAGGAAGGCCGAAGGACTTTTTACACCCCCCCTATAGCTTTTCCCTCTTCGTTACCTTTTTCGTATCTTCCGTCTAATCAACTGAAAAAGATCTCCCAATTTTTTAACCAAAAAACAATCAAAATGGAATTACTCTATTTCATTATTATTGGCGCCGTTGCCGGATGGCTGGCCGGTCAGATTATGAAAGGAAAAGGTTTTGGGCTGTTAGGAAATATTATTCTTGGTATCATCGGCGCCTTAGTCGGCGGATGGTTGTTGGGTGTAGTAGGCGTAAGCGTAGGAGGTGGTTTGGTCGGCTCGATTATAACTTCCGTAATAGGAGCTATAGTGGTATTGTTTATAGCAGGTTTGATAAAAAAATAAAAAAAAGGGTGGCCCGAACCGGGCCGCCCTTTTTTTATCTGGTTAAATACATATTCCGTTTACTATCCAGCTCTCTGAAGAAAGGATCTGATAAGTCCTTGATAAACTGGATGGCCTCTCCCGTCGATTTCATTTCAGGCCCCAGGTTTTTATCCACATTGGGGAACTTATTGAACGAAAAGACCGGTACTTTGATAGCAAAACCACTTGGCTGTGGTTTGATGTCAAAGTCTTTTAACTTATGGGTCCCCAGCATCACTTTAGTAGCTATCTGAAGGTAAGGCACCTTGTATGCTTTTGCAATAAAGGGCGTTGTGCGAGAAGCCCTTGGATTGGCTTCAATCACGTACACATTGTCATCCTTGATGGCAAACTGAACATTCAACAACCCTTTTATTTGTAGTTCCTTTGCAATTTTTTCGGTGTATTCCACCATTTTATTAATGGCTGTTACCGAAATAGAGTAGGTCGGTAGCACAGCCGAACTATCACCAGAGTGTATGCCCGCCGGCTCAATATGCTCCATAATTCCCATAACGTGCACATCTTCACCGTCACAGATCGCATCAATCTCGGCTTCCTTTGCACGATCCAGGAATTGGTCGATCAGTACTTTATTATCCGGCATGTGCTTAAAGATGCTTAGTACATGGCGCTCCAGCTCATGATCATTGATAACGATGCGCATGCGCTGGCCACCCAGTACGTAAGAAGGTCTCACCAGAACCGGATAAGTGACCCGGTTGGCAATTTCGAGCGCTTCGTCGGCATCGGTAGCTGCACCGTACCTGGGATAAGGGATCTCTAAACGCTTCAATAGGTCTGAAAAGGCACCCCGGTCTTCTGCCAGGTCCATGGAAGGGAAGTCCGTTCCGATGATCTTTATGCCTTTTTTGTGCAAGCGCTCTGCTAACTTCAGAGCTGTTTGACCGCCCAACTGAACGATTACGCCTTCCGGTTTTTCCAACTCGATGATCTCTTCCAGGTGTTCCCAGAAAACAGGCTCAAAGTACAGTTTGTCCGCAATGTCAAAATCGGTGGAAACCGTCTCAGGGTTACAGTTGATCATGATGGACTCATACCCGACATCTTTGATGGCGATCAGCCCATGCACACAGCAATAGTCGAACTCGATACCTTGCCCAATCCGGTTTGGCCCTGAACCCAGTACGATGACCTTTTTCTTATCCGTTGGGATACTTTCGTTCTCATCGTCAAAAGTAGAGTAGAAATAGGGGGTTTGGGCTTCGAATTCCGCTGCACAGGTATCTACCATTTTGTAGGTTCTGTTAATACCTGCTTTTTTGCGGTGCTTCGTGACGGCTTCTTCATCCACGCGCATTAGCCAGGCGATCTGAGCATCGGAGTACCCCAGCGTTTTTAGTTCTTTGAAGAAAGTGTTGGGGATGTCTTCCGGCACATTATAGCGCATCAGTTGCTCTTCGAGCTTGACCAAATGTTTGATTTGTTTCAAATACCAGGGGTCGATCTTTGACAACTTCTGGATTGTTTTGAGCGGCACACCCAGCCGGATGGCATCTTTTATTCTAAAGATCCGGTCATCGCTGGCTGTTTCAATACGCTTCAGTACGTCTTCCGTTTTGATCCATTCTTTTTTGTCGGCGCCTAGTCCCATGCGGCTGTTTTCGAGAGACTGACAAGCCTTCTGAAGTGCTTCCAGGAAGCTTCTTCCAATACCCATTACCTCACCGACGGATTTCATCTGAAGCCCCAGGGTGGTATCAGCGCCTACGAATTTGGAAAAGTTCCAGCGAGGCATCTTAACGATGACATAGTCGAGAGTAGGCTCAAAATAAGCCGAAGTTGTTTTAGTGATCTGGTTCTTTAATTCGTCCAGGGTATACCCGATGGCCAGTTTGGCTGCGATTTTTGCGATCGGATAGCCGGTCGCTTTACTGGCCAGTGCCGATGAGCGAGAAACCCGAGGGTTGATCTCGATCACAATGAGCTCTTCTGTTTCGGGATTTTGAGAAAACTGTATATTACATCCACCTGCAAAATTGCCTAAAGACCGCATCGCCTGGATCGCCTGGTCGCGCATCTCCTGGTAAGCTGTATCCGAAAGGGTCATAGCCGGCGCTACCGTGATGCTGTCTCCTGTGTGTATCCCCATGGGGTCCAGGTTTTCGACCGTACAGATGATGACTACATTATCGTTCGCATCTCTCAATAGCTCTAACTCATACTCCTTCCAACCTAAAACCGCTTTTTCTACCAATACCTCATGAACAGGCGACATATCAAGCCCTCGCCGCAGCGCTGCATCAAACTCATCTTCCTTATGTACAAATCCACCTCCGGTACCTCCAAGCGTGTAAGAAGGCCTGATAACCAGCGGGAAACCAATTTTCTGAGCGGCTTCTTTTCCTTCCAGGAATGAATTGGCAATATATGAAGGCGCTACCCCTAGTCCGATTTTTACCATGAGCTGACGGAAGGCCTCCCTGTTTTCGGCCAGGTCAATGGCATCGATATCTACCCCGATCAGCTTGACATTGTACTTCTCCCACACACCTCTTTTACCTGCCTCGATCGCCAGGTTTAGGGCTGTTTGGCCTCCCATCGTCGGCAGTACGGCATCAATTTGTTGCTCTTCCAGGATTTGAATAATGCTATCCACAGTAAGCGGAAGCAGATAAACATGATCAGCAGTAACCGGGTCCGTCATAATGGTAGCCGGGTTGGAGTTGATAAGCGTGACTTCTATCCCTTCCTCGCGAAGCGACCGGGAAGCTTGAGAGCCGGAATAGTCAAATTCACAAGCCTGGCCAATGATAATAGGACCACTACCGATGATTAAAACTGATTTTATTGAAGTGTCTTTAGGCATGAGTTGCAATTTTTTTACAAATTGCCTGCAAAGATACGATACTCCGCAGGCAATTGGAACGAATAATAGAATTTTTTCCGAATTCCAAGCTTACAACAGCTTAAATGCTATCTGGTTTGGTGCTTGGTACTTACTATTAAAAAAAAGTGGAGCGGCCTTCCGGCCGCTCCACTTTTTTTTAATTCTTTAACAGGAAGCTCAGCGTTTTACTATAAAATTCAATTTGTGTTTGATACATCCAGTTGCCGGATTCCTCCGTTTTTTGTTTTTTCTTGATAAGATATAACTGCCCCTCACCGGAAGGCCATTCCGCAATGTCATCTTCGGAAAGTGAATAGGTGTTTTCTGGATGAGGCCCATCAATAGTATGTGAATAGGCTCTGTTGTCAGCATCGGAAAACAGAAAAACCATACTTTCTGATTCTTTAAGTTGCCCTTGCTCCACTGTTAGTTGGATGCCGGTTTTCTTACTTGGAGCTTTTTCGAGTGTAAGCAAGCCGATGGGGTCCATTTGAAGAACGACTTTTTGCCGGCCGTCAGCAAAAGAAAATTGAAAAGGGGCCATAAAAGAGAGACCGCTGGATTCTTTGATGTATCGGACCACTCCGTTTTGAATGGTCCTTTTTTCCATGGAGGAGGCCTGAAAAAGTACGTTCTTTTCCGGGCTCCAGGGAAGAAGCAGGCGGGAGGTGTCTGTTTTCTCAAAAAAGGAAGCGGTTGCCTTGAGGTTTCTTTCTTCTTCGAGATACCTGACATAGAAGTCGGCTACATATCTTTTAGCACTTTTAGTAGAAGATGTTTCCTGTTTGCATGCAAAAAAAAGAATACCAAGTAACATCGAATAAATAATAACCGTATACCTCATGGATTCAAGAGTTTAACAAAATCCCTCAAAAATAACCTTTGTCAGGCAGTCGACCAAAGGAGTTTTCCATCCTTTTTTGTGAGAAGCAATCATCGAGTTGATTTCGTTTTATCAGAACGCAAAGGAACTGAAAGAGCCGCAATTATCAGCCTACGATCATTTTGTCTGCCAAAGGGCGTATTTTTTTATAGGAAAAATGGGGGCTCTTAATTACTAAGGTTATTTTTGCATGCATTGTGGAGTTTTTGTAATGTAACACTACCTTGAAAAGATTTAAAATTAGGCGATACACCGACTATGAAAGGAAAATTAGATTTACTTTTCGATTTCAGCCGAAAAATAAACCTGGCTTTCCCCATTCCAAAGCAGTTCGCCTTCACAGAAAATTTATCCCATATGTTAAGAATTTTATTCTTCCTGATGGCCTTTTGCGTAACGGCAATTTCATTTGGACAAACTTCCCTGTCAGGAAAAGTGTCAGATGAGGACAGCGGTGAAACGATCGTGTTCGGTACAGTGGCCTTGTATCAAAACGACGTATTAAGAAATGTTACAGAAACGGATGAGTTTGGCAACTACACCTTCGTTAACATTGATCCCGGAACCTATGATGTAGAGGCCTCTTATACAGGCTATCAAGCTAAAAGGGTGGCGGATGTGAAAATTTTGGCAGGCAAATCCAATAAACTGGACCTTACTATCTCTACCGGTGGCGGGGTGTTCCTGGATGAAGTGGTCGTGGTAGACTATGAGGTGCCCTTGGTCGAGCAAGATAATACGACCTCAGGAACAACGCTTACCAGCGACCAGATCCGGAACCTGCCGACCCGAAACATCAATGCGCTGGCTTCTACTTCCGCCGGTCTGGCTTCCACCGATGAAGGAGATGCCATCACCATCCGGGGCTCCCGTCCCGATGCGACTGATTATTACGTTGATGGAATCCGCGTACAAGGGAGCCTCATTCCCGAATCAGAGATTGACCAGCTTCAGGTAATTACCGGGGGGATCGAAGCGAGATATGGCGACGTTACCGGTGGCATCATCTCTATTACCACGAAAGGGCCTTCTAATAAATTTTCCGGGGGGATCGAACTCGAAACCTCGGAGTTTCTGGATGCCTACAAAAACAGTCTGATCGGGCTTAACCTTAGCGGACCTATTTTAAGAAACAGTGAAGGCCGCTCCATTTTAGGCTACCGCCTGGCAGGACGTTATACTTACCGCTATGATGACGACCCGCCTGCTGTACCTGTCTATCAGGTGAAAACCGACAAATTAGCTGAGTTGGAAGACAATCCTTTGCTTGGGGATGGAGGGATTCCTTTGGTGGCTGCTGACTTTTTGCGTAATGCGGATGTGAATGCACTGGATGCTACGCCTAATGAAGAATCCAGCCGTCTTGACCTGACCGCTAAAATCGATGCCTTATTAACCGATGATATAGATATTACCCTAACCGGTGCTTACAGAAATTCCCGCAACCGCTTTACTCCCGGAGGCTGGACTTTGCTTAACAGCCACAATAATCCATTGGGCACCGGCTCGAACCTAAGGGGTAACTTCCGTTTCCGACACCGTTTGCCCGGCGCAAGCGGCTTAATTCAAAACGCTACCTACGACCTGCAATTTGGATATGAAAAAAGCATGTCTGAAACCTCCGATTATAATCATGAGGATCGCCTCTTTGATTATGGTTACATCGGGCAGTTTGATGTTGACTGGATCCCTACTTTTGTCGAAACTTTTAATGAAGAAACCCAGCTTACCGAGGTAGTGCATACCGACTATTTACGGGTACTCAGAGGATATACTCCTGGAACCATTAACCCTGTTTTGACGAACTACAACAAAGCCATGGGGCTGAACTTTGAAGAAGGTCTTAATGGTACTGTAGGAAATTACGTGCTGGGAGGATTAGTCGGCGCAGGGAATTTACTGGCATTAGAAAACTTTTTCGCCCCGAACGGCAATATTTCCGGCCTGTATAACAACACCTGGAATTTCCACACAAATGTGGGCACGGTTTACAATTCTTATGCCAAGGGAGAAGGGGATGTGGTTACTTTTAATGCAAATGCCAGTTTCCAGATTGTCCCCGGCAACTCTGATCAGGGTATCCATAATATCCAATTCGGGGTGATGTACGAGCAGCGGATCAATCGCGGGTACAGTGTGGCGCCGAGAGGCTTGTGGAACATTGCTCGTCAGCAGGCTAATATTCATATACTTGGTATAGATGAAAACCCGGATACGGTCGGCTTTTTTACCGGTATAGAACAGTACCCTTCAGCTCCCTTATTGAGCTTGAAGTTAGAAGAGCAATCAGACAGTCGCTTCTTCAGAGAAGTCCGGCAGGTGACCGGCCAGGGCCTGGAAGAATTCGTGAATGTGGATGGCCTGACGCCCGATCAGCTGAGCTTGGGCATGTTTTCGGCTAAAGAGTTAAATGATCAGCGGATCATTAATTATTTCGGGTATGATTATTTAGGCAATGCTTTTAACGGCACATTTGAAGAGTTTTTCACTGCAACCGATCTGGAGGACGTCCGAACTTTCCCGGTAGCCCCCAACCGGCCTATTTATCAGGCAGCCTATATTCAGGATAAATTCACCTTCCGGGACATCATTTTCCGGTTGGGGGTCCGGATTGACCGCTACGATGCCAATACCAAAGTATTAAAAGACTTGTATTCGCTGTACGACATTATGGGAGCCAATCAATTCCATCAGCAGTTTGGAGGTGAGCGGCCGGGGAATATCGGCGATGACTATAAAGTTTACCTGGAAAATGAAGATAACATCTCTTCCGATCCGGTGGTGCTGGCTTACCGGGATGAAGATCAGTGGTATAAAAGTGATGGTACTCCTGTGAATAATTCAACCGAGATCATTACCGGCGGCCTGGTTTTCCCGAAATATCAGGACGAACGGGTCACCCAAAACAATAATTTCATCAAATCCAGGGATTTTGACCCCAGCGTTTCCTTTGAGGATTATGAAGCACAGATCAACATCATGCCGCGGCTGGCTTTCTCTTTCCCTATTTCTCAGGATGCCAACTTCTTTGCACATTACGATATATTGGTACAACGGCCGCCTTCCAATACCTTGGCAACAGCTCGCGATTATTTCTATTTCACGGACGAGGCCGGAGTCGTTAAGAATAACCCGAACCTGAAGCCCGAGCGGACGATTGATTACGAGGTCGGTTTTCGTCAGGTCGTGTCCAGTTCTTCCGCGATCAAGCTGGCTGCCTATTATAAGGAAATGCGCGATATGATTCAGGTGCGGACGGTATTCCCGGTACCTTTTGTGAATCAGTATACGACATATGACAATCTGGATTTCGGAACGGTCAAAGGTTTTTCTTTTGAATATGACCTGAGAAGAACCGGAAATGTACAGCTGAATGCCAACTATACACTTCAGTTTGCGGATGGTACCGGCTCCAATGCCAACTCACAGCGGGGACTGACCAGCCGCGGCAACCTGCGGACGCTCTTCCCCTTAAACTTTGACGAGCGACATCGGATTAACCTCAATATGGACTACCGCTTTGCCCCTCGAGGACCCAATGCCGGCCCCTTAATTTTCGGCAAGCAACTGCTGGCCAACCTGGGCTTCAATTTACAGGGAATCGCGGTATCAGGGCGCCCCTATACAGCTACCATCACGCCGCTGGAACTGGGCGGTGCAACCATCGCCGGAGCCATCAACGGATCAAGACTGCCCTGGACATTTACTATAAATGCCCGGGTGGATAAATCTTTCCAACTGGCTCAGGGCATGTTCATGAATGTGTATTTACGCGTATCAAATTTGTTGGATCGACGCAATATCGTTGGTGTTTATTCGGCCACCGGTTCTGCAACGGACGATGGCTTTTTGTTGTCTCCTAATGGAGAGGATAAGCTGCAAACTATTGAAAACTCAAGGCGGGAGGTAGAAGCTTACCTGGATTCCTACCAGTGGGCGCTGCTCAATCCTAATTTGTACAGCTTGCCCCGGAGAATTTATGTGGGAGCCATACTTGACTTTTAAAAAAGAGCTGAAGCAGCTCTCTGAAGAAATATATTATAAAAAGAAAAATTACTTTTTATTATGCGCCAATATAGACACTGGCTATTGTTGATGATCGGATGGAGCCTGGCCTTTTCGGCTTCTGCCAACATCAACCCTAATATTCATAAAAAAGAAGGGAAAACGAGTGGCGGAACGACCGTTTCCTTTAGGGAAAATTGTGATAATGCTATTACTCAGATCGACCAGGCCATCAACAACGTACGGGCTCGACTGCTGACAGGCGGAGATGTATGGTGGGATGGTACCGACGGCCGATATGTGGTACCCAAGGTGGCTCCGGGTTTGCCGGAAGTATCCTCTATTTTTGCCGGAGCCGTTTGGCTGGGAGGAGTCGATCCCGCCGGTAACCTTAAAGTAGCGGCTCAGACTTATGGCCGCAGCAATGGTTCTTTTGACTACTGGCCCGGGCCTTTAAACCCCGAAACGGGCCTAACCGACCAGGAAACCTGTGCCAAGTGGGATAAGTTTTTTGTGGTCACCGGAGAAAATATTGAACAGCACATCCGCAATTATGAGCGCAGTGTACTCGAAGGCGTTCCTTATGATCCGGACGATATCCCTAAAGATGTCAAAGGCTGGCCGGCAAAAGGCAATGAGTTTTTCTTTGAGATCCATCAATTTGAGTTGCCTAACACCACCCAAGGCCTGGCCGGTTTTTGGGATCAAGATGGCGACGGCAACTACAACCCAGATCAGGGAGACTTTCCTGTGATCGAAATCCGCGGTTGTCTGGACGAGCCTCAGTTCCCGGATGAAATGATCTTCTGGATCTATAATGATGCCGGTAACATTCACTCTCAGTCACAGGGGGATGCCATCCAGATGGAGATACAAGTGCAGGCTTTTGCATATGCTACCAATGATGAGATCAACGATATGACCTTCCAGCGCTATAAACTGATCAACAGGGCGGTGGAAAGCATTGATTCGACCTTTTTTGCGATGTGGGTAGACCCTGACCTGGGCTGCTATACCGATGATTATGTGGGGTGTGATACCTCGCGCAGTATGGCTTATGTGTATAATGAAGATGCGATTGACGGCCAGACCGGCTGTGTTTGTCCACTTGGTGTGAATACCTATTGTGAGGAGGTGCCTATTCTGGGAGTGGATTACTTCAGGGGGCCTTTAGATGAAAATGGGGATGAGCTGCCCATGTCTTCTTTTACCTACTATAATAATGGTGGGGTAGGATCGCCTGAGTTTGGTACGACTGACCCGGAAAATGCAACTGAGTATTACAATTATATTTCCGGCTCCTGGAAAGACGGGAGTCCCTTCACCTTTGGGGACGATGGTTTTCAGGACGGTGATCCTGTCAAATTTGCTTTCACGGATGCACCGGATGATTCGCGTGGCTGGTCGATGTGTACGGAAGGCCTGGCCTTTGGTGACCGTCGAACCTTGCAGGCATCCGGGCCTTTCCGCCTGGACCCCGGGGCAGTGAATGAATTGATCATCGGTGCTGTCTGGGTAGCGGATCAGGATTATCCTTGTCCGAGCATCCGGAAATTACAGGAAGCAGATGACATTGCCCAGGCTTTGTTCGACAACTGCTTTGAGATTACCGACGGTCCGGATGCGCCGGATGTAGACTTTATAGAACTGGACCGTGAACTGATCGCAATTTTTACGAATGATACTTTGAGCTCAAACAATGCTTTTGAAGCGTATGCCCAAAGAGGTCTTCAAATCCCGGCCGGTACAGACGATACTTTGTATCGTTTTGAGGGATATAAGCTTTACCAGCTGGCCAGTCCGGATGTTACCCTGGCTGACCTGGACGATCCCGACAAGGCCCGCCTGATCTATCAGGTAGACCTCAAAAATAATGTGGATCGAATTTTTAACTGGGAGAACGTGGACAACCCAACCGGCGAAGAGTTTTATGCTCCTTTCGTACAGGTTGAAGGTGAAAATGAAGGAATCCGTCATACTTTCCGTATTTCGGAAGACCAGTTTGCCGAAGGAGATCGAGGATTGATTAATCATAAAAGATATTACTTCACGGCCCTTGCATATGCCTTTAATGAATATGAAGCCTTTGATCCTAAGGATGTTATTGGTCAGCGCCGGCCCTATCTAGAAGGAAGAAGGAACATAGGTGATGGCGATAACCCATTTTATACCGCCATTCCACGCCCCATTGTAGACAAAAACCTGAATGCCGTTTATGGGGAAGGCCCGGCCATTACGCGTGTAGACGGCGTGGGGATTGGAGGCCGCTTCGTGGATATCTCTGACGAAACGCGACAGGCTATAATGGAGGGTACTTTTGACGGGAATATAACTTATGAACCAGGACAAGGGCCAATAGAAGTCAATATTTTCAATCCGCTTGAGGTAGTGGACGGATCTTTTGAGCTTCGTCTGGTAGATGAGAATATTGATAACAATCAACTAGACAATAATGTACGCTGGGAACTGCGCAGCCTGAGTGACCCCTCACAGCCGGTTATTGCCTCAGA